>JASHTP010000427.1 GCA_030040495.1 Alphaproteobacteria bacterium | reverse complement strand
ACTTTGCGTTCCTGGCGACCACGCCGGATCTCTCCGTCGGCATCTTGTCCTACGAGCACAGTGTCGCCGACCATCTGAAGCTCGCGGCGGCGGTCGAGTCCGGCCTGCCCACCTCGCAGCAGACGATGGACGGCATCACCTCTCTCGACTTCTCCTCGCCCACGCTCACCAGCCGGCTGCGCTACGCAACCGCCGGCGGGCTGACCCTCCATCTCTCGGGATTGCTGCGGCAGGCCGAGTTTCCCGCGATCTCGGGCGTGCCCTTCCTGTCGCGCACCGGGAGCATCGACACCGGCTGGGCCGGAAGCGTCGGCGCCACCCTTCCCGTGCCGCTCACCGGCGCGCACGATCAAGTCAGCATGCAGGCGGTCTACGCGGTCGACGCGCCGCAGGATCTCGGCACCAAGGCCGATCTCGCCGAACTGCAATCCGAAATTCACGTCGCCGTGCCGACCGGCGGCTGGAGCATCGTCGGCTCCTTCTCCCATGCCTGGACCGCGCATCTGACCTCGAACGCGTTCGCGAGCTTCATCGCGCTCGACGCTGACCTCGTCCATGCGCGGCCTTCGGCCGAGAGCGTGCGGGTCGCGGCCAATCTCTACTGGCGCCCCTTCGACCAGCATCCCTTCGACGGGTTGCGCGTCGGCGCCGAGCTCGGGCTGCTGCGCAGCGACCTCGCCGCCAACGGCGCTTCCGGATTTCTCGCCGGCGCCAGCGGCACCGGCGTGATCGGCTTCCTCAGCACGAAATGGAGCTTCTAGAGCCTCTGCGGCCGGCGTCGGTGAGCTGGGCTAGGCGGGCGCGCGGCTTCGGCCAAGCAGCGTCGCCGCCAGGAAAAGGGCGAAGAGCAGCGCGAAGGCGGCGGGCAGCCCTTCGGGGTTCCAGAGATCCATGGCGATGCCGCCGAGGCTCGGGCCGAGCAGCGAGCCCACACCGTAGGCGATGATCAGCGCGGCGTTGGCGCCGACCAGCTCGGCGCCGCGGAAGCGCGCCCCGGCCATGGCGAGCGCCACGGGATAGATGCCGCTGGCGGCGCCGCCCCAGAGCAGCACCGTGGCGAACATCGGCGCCGCACCGGCCGCGGCGAGCGACGGCAGGAGCAGCGCCCCGGCGAGTCCGGCGGCGCCGCAAAGGCGCAGCACCGCGACGCGCGCGAGCTTGTCGGAGAGCCAGCCGACCGGCAGCTGCAGCGCGATCGCGCCGGCGCCGATCGCGGTCAGGATCGCCGCCGCCGCCGACCGGTCGAGCCCGATGCGCACGCCCCACACCGGCAGCAGCGACAGCGCCGCCGATTCGAAGCAGCCATAGAACGCCACCGTCAGCACGATGAACGGCGCCCGGGCGAAGATCGCCAGCAAGCCCGCCGCCTTCTCGCGGCCGAGGCCGCGCGCGCTCGCGCCGACGCCGATGAGCGGCAGCGCCGCCAGCGCGGTGACGCCGGCGCCGGCGAGATAGGGCGTCCAGCCTTCGATGCCGGTGAGTACCAGCAGCAGCGGCCCCGCCGCGAAGCCGGCGGCGAGCGCGGCGGCATAGGCGCCGATGACCCGGCCGCGGCTGCGGTCGCCGGCGAGCATGTTGATCCAGGCCTCGGTGGCGGTGAATAGGCTCGATCCCACCATGCCGAGCAGCAGCCGCAGCGCGAACCACGCGCCGAGCCCGTCGAGCGGCTTCATCGTCAGGAAGACGACGACGTCGAGCGCGAGGCAGGCGAAGAGGAAGCGGCGGATGCCGAGCCGGCGCACCAGCAGCGGCGTCCACAGCGGCCCCAGCACCACGCCGAGATAGCCCGCCGCGGCGTTGAGCCCGGTGAGGCTCGCCTCGATGCCGCGCGCTTCGAGCGTCAGCGAGAAGAGCGGCGTGGCGAACCCGATGCCGATGCCGAACACCGCCACCGACGCGATCGCCGCCGCCAGGCTCCAGCGCCGCTCGACGTCCTGCTCCCTCTCCGCCCCGTGGGGGCGGAGAGGGTTGGGGTGAGGTGGGGGAGTCGTGCTCGCGTCCGCTTCCGGCACGTCACCCACCTCATCCTGGGTCCTTCTCCGCCCTCGAGGGCGGAGAAGGACTTGTCCGAGCGGCCGCCGCGATCGTCATGTCGTCACCTTGTGGCGCGCGCCGGAGCGCGTCGGCTATGCTGGCGCGAGAGAAGCAGAATCGCCGGAGGAAAGCCATGGCCGAGCCCGCCGTGCTCTATGAGGTGAAGGACGGCGTCGCCACCGTCACCTTCAACCGTCCCGACCGCCTCAACGCCTTCAACGCCGAGGTCGAGAGCGGGCTGCGCCAGGCGATGGAGCGCGCAGCGCGCGATCCGGCGGTGCGCGTCATCGTGCTGACCGGCGCCGGCCGCGGCTTCTGCGCCGGCGCCGACATGGAGCGGCTCTCCGGCGCCGCCGGCTCCGGCGGCGCCAGCATCCCGCGCGAGGCGCCGAAGCCGCTCGATCTCGGCGGCGAGACCCGCGCCGACTTCCAGCACCGCTACAGCTATTTCCCCGCCATTCCCAAGCCGATCATCGGCGCCGTCAACGGCCCGGCGGCGGGACTGGGCTTCGTCTTCGCCTGCTATTGCGACATCCGCTTCGCCGGCAGCGAGGCGATCTTCACCACCTCCTTCGCGCGCCGCGGCCTCGTCGCCGAATACGGCCTCGCCTGGCTGCTGCCGCGGCTGGTGGGTCCCGGCCGCGCCGCCGACCTGCTGTTCTCGGCGCGCCGCGTCGCCGCCGAGGAGGCCGCCTCGATCGGCCTCGTCAGCCGCGTGATCCCACAGGCCGAGTTCATGCCGCAAGTGCTGGACTATGCCGGCGAGCTCGCCACCGCCGTCTCGCCGCGCTCGCTCGCCGTCATGAAGCGCCAGCTCTGGGCGGCGATGCTGGGCGGCCTCGGCGAGGCGGTCGAGCTCGCCAACGAGGAGATGCGCAAGAGCTTCCTCAGCGAGGATTTCAAGGAAGGCGTCGCGCATTTCGTCGAGAAGCGCGCGGCGCGGTTCACCGGACGCTAGCGGCGACGGCAACCGCAACCGATCATTTCGCCTTTGTCGGCGCCTGTTGAACATAGGCGATGGCGCCTTTGAGCGTGCGCAGGCGGGGATAATCGATCTCCGGGATGTCGATGCCGGCGCGCAGGTGAAGCGCCACGACGAAATTGAGGAAATCCATGGAGTCGATGTCGAGCGCCTCGCGCAAATCCTCTTCGTCGGAAACAGTGCTCAAATCGGCTTCGGGCACGATGTTGCCGAGAATATCGGCGATCATGTGTCGGATTTCGGTTTCGGTCATAGCTTTGCCGGCTCCTGCAACAGCCGTCCGATCGCATTGAGCAGCAATGCGCCCAGATGCCCGTCGCTCACGCGGTGGTCGGCGGCGAGGCTCGCGGTCACCAGCGACCGCGGCTCGATCCGACCTTCGACGACCCAGGGCCGCACGCGGATGCTGCCGAAACCGATGATCGCCACTTGCGGCGGGTAGATGATGGCGGCGATGGCGTCGGCGCCGCGGTCGCCGAGGCTGGTCACGGTGACCGTCGGCGACTCCAGCTCCGAGCTGCGCAGCCGGCCGCTGCGGGCGCGTTGGACGAGATCGCGCATCGCCGCCATCAGCTCGGGCAGGGGCCGCTGATCGGCGTCGCGAATGGCGGGCGCCACCAGCCCGCCGCCGCGCAAGGAGATCGCCCAGCCGGCATGAATGCCGCCGCCGGGATGGAAGGCGCCATCGACATAGGTTCCGTTGAGCTGCGGCATCTCGCGCAAGGCGAGCGCGCTCGCCTTCAGCAGCAAGGCCGCCGGCAGCATCCGCTGCGGCACCGGTTGCGCCGCGTTATGGGATTCGAGCCAGGCCAGCGCCGCGCCGAGATCGATCGTGTCGCTCAGGTAGTAGTGCGGGATCTCGCGCTTCGAGCGCGCCATCGCCGCGGCGATCGCCTTGCGCATCTCGGCGGGATCGAAGCCCAGCCGCCGCGGCTTCTCGGCTGGGAGCGGCGCAGCCTTGGCCGGTGGCCGCGCGATCGCCGCCGCCTCGACGTCGGCGAGGGTTACGGATCCGTCGATGCCGGTGCCGGCGAGCGTGGCGAGGTCGATGCCCAGCTCGGTGGCGCGTCGACGCGCCGCGGGAGTGACCTTGGCGCCGAGCCGAGCCGGGGCGGGCGGCGGCGGCGCGGCGGGCGGTCGCGGCGGTGCGACAGGAACGGGCGTCGGCGGCATCGCCGCCTTCGCCGGCGCCGCCGCCTCGCCGCCGATCCTGGCCAACACGGTGCCGACCGGGACCTTGGTTTTGACCGGCACGACGATGTCGGAAACCACGCCTTCGTCGAAGACCTCGACCTCGATCGCGCCTTTCTGGGTTTCGACGACTGCGATGACGTCGCCGCGCTTCACCCTGTCGCCCGGCTTTACCAGCCATTCGACCAGCGTGCCGGCCTCCATGTCGGCACCGAGCGCCGGCATGCGGAAGTCGGCCATGGTCAGGTCCTGCCGGGGCGAACGAGCCCGCGCGCCGCGGCGGCGATGTCGGCCGGCTGCGGCAGCGCCGCGTCCTCCAAATGCGCCGCATAAGGCATCGGCACCTCGCGGCCGCAGACCCGGCGCAACGGCGCGTCGAGATCGAAGAAGCCCTCTTCGGCGATGCGCACGCCGATCTCGGCCGACAGCGAGCCGCTCTTCCAGCCTTCGTCGACGATGACGACGCGCCGCGTCTTGGCGACCGAGGCCAGGATCGTCGCGGTGTCGAGCGGCCGCAGCACGCGCAGATCGACGACCTCGGCGGCGATGCCCTCGGCGCTGAGTAACTCGGCGGCGGCGAGCGCCTTTATAAGCCCGTTGCCATAGGCAATCAGAGAGACATTGCTGCCCGCGCGCCGGATCTTGGCGCGCGCGATATCCACCGCATTGACCGAGGGATCGAGCGCGCCCTCCATGTTGTAGAGCATGACGTGCTCGAAGATGAGCACCGGGTTGGGATCGGCGAGCGCCGCCGCCAGCATGTAGCGCGCATCCTCGACGACCGCCGGCGCCAGGACGCGCAGACCGGGAATATGGGCGTACCAGCCCTCGAGGCTGTGCGAGTGCTGGGCGGCGACGCGGCGGCCGCCGCCGGTGGCGATGCGGATCACCAGCGGCACCGCGAACTGGCCGCCCGACATGTGCGGGATCGTCGCGGCATTGTTGACGATCTGGTCGAGCGCCAACAGGCTGAAATTGACCGTCATGATCTCGACGATCGGGTGCAGGCCGGCGAGCGCGGCGCCGATCCCGGCGCCGACGAAGGCGCTTTCCGAGAGCGGCGTGTCGCGAATCCGGTCCTCGCCGAATTCGTCGAGCAGGCCCTTGGTCACGGCGTAGCAGCCGCCGTACCGGCCGACATCCTCGCCCATGAGGAAGGCCTGGGGATCGGCCAGCAGCGCGTCGCGGATCGCCTGGCGGCAGGCCTCGCGATAGGTAATCGTTCCGGTCGCGGCGGGGCTCACGGCGGCACTCCTTCCATGGTGACGAACCGCTCGAGCTCCTCGACCGGTTCGAGCGTGCCGGCTTCGGCAAAGGCGACCGCCGCGGCGATCTCCGTATCCACTTCGGTCTCGATCCGCTGCACCTCTTCCTGATGGATCAGCCCGCTCTCCTGCAGCCAATTCCGGAAGCGCGCGATCGGCCCTTTCTTGCGCCACGCCTCGACTTCTTGTTTGGTGCGATAAAGTTCGGCGTCGTACATCGAATGGGCCCGGAACCGGTAGGTGCGGCATTCGAGAAATTGCGGTCCGCCCCCAGAGCGGATCTGCTCGACGGCCCGGCGAGCGGCGGCCTCGACCGCAACGACGTCCATTCCATCCACGACGACCGCCGGAATGCGGTAGCTCGCCGCCTTGCGCGAAACGTCCGTCTCCGCCTCGGCGCGCTCGAGCGCCATGCCCATCGAGTAGAGATTGTTTTCGCACACGAACAGCACCGGCAACTGCCACAGCGACGCCAGATTCAGGCTCTCGTGGAACTCGCCCTCGTCAACCGCGCCGTCGCCGAAGAAGCAGGCCGTCACGGCGTTGAGGCCCCGCCGCTTGTCGGCGAGCGCAACTCCGACGGCCAGCGGCAGCCCGCCGCCGACGATCGCGTTGCCGCCGTAAAAGCGCTTGGCGCGGTCGAAGATGTGCATCGACCCGCCGCGCCCGCGGCAGCATCCCTCGAGCTTGCCCATCATCTCGGCCATCAGCCGGTCCATGGCGATGCCGCGGGCGAGCGCCTGGCCATGCTCGCGATAGGTGCCGACGATCGCATCTTCCGGCGTCAGCGCCTCGATGACGCCGACCGACACCGCTTCCTCGCCATCGTAGAGGTGCAGGAAACCGACGATCTTCTGCGCCTGATAGAGCTCAACGCACTTCATCTCGAAATGGCGGATGCGGATCATCTGCCGCAGCAGATGGTGGAGATGGGTACGGTCGAGATGGATCTTTGCGCTCATTTCTCATCGCTTTCTAGGCTCGACAGATCGCCTTCGGGCAGGCCCAGCTCGCGCGCCTTCAGCAGCCGCCGCATGATCTTGCCGCTGCGCGTCTTGGGCAGGTTGGCGCGGAAATCGATTTCCTTGGGCGCCACCGCCGCGCCGAGCCGCTTGCGGGCGTGGCCCAGCAGCTCCTTGCGCAGGGGCTCCGAGGCGGTGTAGCCGGGCTTGAGCGCGACGAAGGCCTTGACGATCTCGCCGGCCATCGGGTCCGGCTTGCCGATCACCCCGGCCTCGGCCACCGCTGGATGCTCCATCAGTGCGCTCTCGACCTCGAACGGCCCGATCAGATGGCCGGATGACTTGATCACGTCGTCGGCGCGTCCGACGAACCAGAAATACCCCTCGGCGTCGCGCTTCGCCAGATCGCCGGTCAGGTACCAGGGACCGACGAAGCATTTGCGGTAGCGCTCCTCCTCGTGCAGATAGCCGCGCATCATCGACGGCCATCCCGCCTTGAGCGCCAGCTCGCCCTCGACCATCGGCTCCTCGACCACCGCGACCGAGCCGTCCGGTCGGCGCTGCACGATCGCCGCCTCGATGCCCGGCAGTGGCAGCCCCATCGAGCCCGGCTTCACCGGCAGCGCGGCGTAATTGGCGATCATGATGCCGCCGGTCTCCGTCTGCCACCAATTGTCGTGGAACGGCCGGCCGAAGGCCTCGATGCCCCACAGCACGCCTTCCGGATTGAGCGGCTCGCCGACGCTCGCCATGAAGCGCAGGGCGCCGAGCTCGTAGCCGCGCACGGCGTCGGCGCCGAGCTTCATCATCATGCGGATCGCGGTGGGCGCGGTATACCAGACGCTCACCCGCTCGGCGGCGAGGATGCTGTACCAGGTCTGCGCGTCGAATTCGGCCTCGACCACCAGGTTGCTGATGCCGTGCGTCAGCGGCGCGATGATGCCGTAGCTGGTGCCGGTGACCCAGCCGGGGTCGGCGGTGCACCAGAAGATGTCGTCGTCATGCAGGTCGAGCGCATAGAGGCCGGTGACATGATGCGTCACCACGGCTTCGTGCACATGGATCGCGCCTTTCGGACGACCGGTGGTGCCGCTGGTGATGTGCAGCAGCGCCATGTCCTCGGGCGCGGTCGCCGGAATTGTGAAGTCGGCGCCGGCGGCATCCATCAGCTCGTGCCAGCGCACCGTGCCCGGCAGCTTCTCGCCGCCGTCGATCAGGATGACATGGCGCAGCGTCGGCAGCCGGTCGCGGAGCGCGGCGACCTTGCGCCGGTACAGCGCCTCGGTGGTGACCAGCACGCGCGCCTCGCCCAGCTGCATGCGGGTGGCGACCGGCTCGGGCCCGAAGGCCGAGAACAGCGGCGCGGCGACGGCTTTCGTTTTCAGCGTGCCGAGCACGGCGATGTAGAGCTCGGGCACGCGCCCCAGCAGCGTGAAAATCCGGTCGCCCGGCCCGACGCCGAGACCCGTCAGCGCATTGGCGAAGCGACTGGTCTCGGCGGCGAGGTCGCGATAGCTGAACTCGCGGCGCTCCCCGGCCTTGCCGATCCAGCGCAGGGCAACGCGACCCGCGAGACGGCCCTGCGCATGCCGGTCGACCGCTTCGTGCGCGATGTTGAGGCCGCGGCCGCCGGGCAGACCGTCGAGGAGCGCGCGCGCCTTGCGCCAGTCGAACGCCGCGCACACCGCGTGGTAATCGACGAGGTTCGGGCGGCGCGAAAATCGCGCGACATCTTTGATGATGGAAGCGTTGGCCATTGCCATTAAGCCTGCCGGCTCGGCCGTGTCGCGCGTTGACATAGCTCAATCCGGCCGCCGGACTGCTCGCCGGCGCAGCGCTGCGGCGACCCGACGAGGCTGCCCTCGACGCATTGCCTCGCGGCGCGCGTGTCGCGCAACAGACGGCGCAGCGTCTCCCGTTCCATCTCTCGGCTCTCCGTTTTCTGCGCCGATCGCCGTCAGCAGCAGCCCTTGAACCGGCCCTTCTCGACGGCGTAGCGCGCGTTCTGGCGTTCGCGGAAGAACTCGACATAGGTCATGATCGGCTCCTCCGGGTGATGCGCCCTGCGGTGCGCCACGTAGGTCTCGTAGTCGGGAACGCCGACCATCAGACGGGCGGTCCTGACCGCCCAGACCCAGGCGGTCCTGACCTTAGTCATCGCCGCCTCCCGCCGCCGCGGCCGCGCCGCCGATCTCGATCGCGGTGCTCTTGGGCGTGCCCAGCGCCTTGCGGATGTCGATGATGGCGTAGACCACCATGGCGACGACGATCGCCACCGAGAGACCGGCCAAGGTCGCGTCGAGATAGTCGTTGAAGATGACGCGGCTCATCTCGGAGAGCGACTTGGCGGGCGCCAGCACCTGATTGGCGGCCACGGCGCTGCCGAACTTGAGCGCGTGGCTGACGAAGCCCACCGCCGGATCGGGATCGAAGACCTTTTCGAGGCCGGCGGTCACGGTGCAGATGACGAGCCAGGTCGCCGGCGCGACGGTCACCCAGGCGAAGCGCTCCCGCTTCATCTTGAACAGCACCACCGTGCAGAGGGTGAGCGCGATCGCCGCCAGCATCTGGTTGGTGGCGCCGAAGAGCGGCCACATCGTCCAGATGCCGCCCAGCGGATCGATCACGCCGGCATAGAGCAGATACCCCCAGAGCGCGCAGGCGAGCGCCGAGCCGACGAGGTTGTTCGCCCACGACTTGGTCTCCTTGAAGGCGGGGATGGCGTTGCCGACGAGGTCCTGGATCATGAAGCGGCAGACGCGCGTGCCGGCGTCGACCGTCGTCAGGATGAACAGCGCCTCGAACAGGATGGCGAAGTGGTACCAGATGCCCATCAGGGCCCTGCCGCCCAGGAAGCCCGACAGGATCGAGGCCATGCCGACGGCGAGCGTCGGCGCGCCGCCGGTGCGCGAGAGAATGCTGGTTTCGCCCACGTCGTGCGCCATCTGCGTCAAGACGTCGGGCGTCACCGCGAAGCCCCAGGAGCTGATGACCTGGGCCGCGTGATCGGCGCTCGCGCCGATGAGGCCGGCCGAGCTGTTCATGGCGAAATAGACGCCGGGATGGATCACCGAGGCGCCGATCATCGCCATGATGGCGACGAAGGACTCCATCAGCATGGCGCCGTAGCCGATGAAGGCGATCTGGCTTTCATTCTCGATCATCTTGGGCGTGGTGCCCGAGGCGATGAGCGAATGCCAGCCGGAGACCGAGCCGCAGGCGATGGTGATGAACAGGAACGGGAACAGGCTGCCCGCCCAGACCGGGCCGCTGCCGTCGACGAACTTGGTGAAGGCCGGCATCTGCAGGTCGGGGCGGACGATGATGACGCCGACCGCCAGCAAGGCGATGGCGCCGATCTTGAGGAAGGTGGAGAGATAGTCGCGCGGCGCCAGCAGCAGCCAGACCGGCAGCACCGAGGCGACGAAGCCATAGCCGATGATGATCAGCGCCAGCGACGTCCCGGGCAGGTTGAAATAAGCCGCGAGCGCCGGCGTCTCGGAGACCGTGCGGCCGTAGATGAGCGCCGCCAGGAGCAGGACGGCGCCGATGATCGACATCTCGGCGATGCGGCCCGGCCGCAGGAAGCGGCTGTAGACGCCCATGATGAGCGCGATCGGCACGGTGCAGAACACGGTGAAGGTGCCCCAGGGGCTGCCCTTCAAGGCGCTGACGACGACGAGCGCCAGCACGGCGAGGATGATGACGCAGATCAGCAGCACGCCGATGCCGGCGACGGTGCCGGCGACCGGCCCCATCTCGGAGCGGATCATGTCGCCGAGCGAGCGCCCGTCGCGCCGCGTCGACAGGAACAGGACGGTCATGTCCTGCACCGCCCCGGCGAAGACGACGCCGGCGAGAATCCACAAGGTGCCCGGCAGATAGCCCATCTGCGCGGCGAGCACGGGACCGACCAGCGGCCCTGCGCCGGCGATGGCCGCGAAATGGTGGCCGAAGAGCACGTAGCGGTTGGTCGGCACGTAATCGAGCCCGTCATTGCGGCGATAGGCCGGCGTCTGCCGCGCCGCGTTGGCGCCAAGCACCTTGTTGGCGATGAAGAGGCCGTAGAAGCGATAGGCGATGAGGTAGATGCACACCGCCGCGATGACGAGCCAGGCGGCATTGACGGGCTCGCCGCGCGTCAACGCGACGATCGCGAACGAGATCGCGCCGAGCACGGCGACGGCCGCCCATATCAGCTTGCTCTGGAGGGACATGGCTTGCTCCCGGGGTTTCGCTCCGCGAAGTCCTCGCCGCTGTCTCGGCGATTGACGAAAGGTTAAGCCAAAGGTCTCGCGCTGCCTTGATCCAGATCAAAACGCCCGATTGGCCGGCAATGCTTGTTCGCGGCTGCAGCACGATGAAAATTTTGCGACAGAGATGCCGTGAGCCGGCCTCTTCGACTGGGTTCCGGCGATGCCGCCGGCGGCTCGGCCGCGCGCCGGAGCTTGACCTGCGCTTGCGCCGCCGCCCATGGTGCCGCGCGCCGGCGGAGGCAGAGGCGGCACCCAATGGACCAGGAGATCATGCACGAGCTGGAGCGGCGCCTCGGCCGGCTGCATGCCCGGCAGCGGCTCGGCATCGAGCAGGACCACGAGGCGCAGATCTTCGGCCAGGGCCTCAACTTCTTTCACGTCGAGAACTGGTATTCGGTCCATTCCGTCATCCGCACCGCGCTGAAGCTCGCCGGTCTCTATGAGCGCGGCCGCCGCAACGCGGAGCGCCTCGTCGTCCGCCGCAACGAGGTTCGCTGCCGGAACCTCCCGCCGGCCTTCGACGGCTTCACCCTGCTGCACCTCAGCGACCTGCATGTCGACATGAACGAAGGCGCCATGCGGCGTCTCGTCGAGCTGGCCGCGGGGCTCCGCTACGATCTCTGCGTGCTCACCGGCGATTACCGCGGCAAGACCTTCGGCCCCTTCGCCGCGACGCTCGACGGGCTCGCGCGCCTGCGCGCCGAGCTCGCCGCGCCGGTCTATGCCGTGCTCGGCAATCACGACACGATCCAGATGGTTCCCGGCCTCGAAGCCATCGGCATCCGCACGCTGCTCAACGAGTGCGTGACGATCGCGCGCGGCGAGCAGCGGATCCATCTCGCCGGCATCGACGATGCGCATTATTTCCGGGTCGACAACATCGAGAAGGCGGCGGCGGAGATTCCCGACGGCGAGTTCTCGATCCTGCTGTCGCACACGCCGGAGATCTACCGGCAGGCCGCCCATGCCGGCTTCGACCTGCTGCTGAGCGGCCACACCCATGGCGGGCAGATCTGCCTGCCGGGATCGATCCCGATCACGCTCGACGCCGTCTTGCCGCGGCGCATGGGCTCGGGAGCGTGGCAATACCGCGAGATGAGCGGCTACACCTCGGTCGGCGCCGGCTCCTGCATCGTCGCGGTGCGGCTCAACTGCCCGCCGGAGATCACGCTCCACTGCCTGCGGCGCGGCTAATAGGGCTCGTCGCGCAGGTGGACCCGGTAGAGCAGGCGGGAGAGAAGGATCTCGCCGAGGAAGAAGATCCCCACGACAAAGGCGATGTCCGCGGCGGAGAGCGCCAGCGCCGCGCGGCAGGCGAGCAGCGGCAGCAGCGATTCCGGCACCTGGTCGAGGCCGAGCGCCCGGCTGCTCGGCGCCAGGCCGAGGCGCCGCTTGACGAAGCTGGAGGCGAGATCGCCGACCATGGCGCTGGCCGCCGCGAGGGCGCCGACCTCCGGCGCGAGACCGAGCAGCGGCGCCGCCGCCGTGGTCGCCAAGAGCGAGACCGCGACGCCGCGGATGGTCTTCGACGCGCCGAAAAGCGGCCGCCGGTCGAAGAAGCTCGCGCCGGCATCGAGCGGACGGGCGAAGCGGCGGCCGAAGATCTTCTTGGCGACGACCGGCGCGCCGTTGGCCAGCGTCAGCAGCGTCAGGGATTGCAGGATCGCCAGAAGATGCATGGCCTTGAGCCCGCGCCGGGCGTCGCGCCGGGTCGCGAGGCTTGGTATAGTCGTGCGCGCATGGGCACCGCAATGACTCGCCGCTCCGCCTTGTTCGTGGCCTTCGCCTTCGCGGTGACGACCTGTTCGGCCGAGCCCGCCGCCTTCTACAATCCGCACACCGGCGCGATCGGCCAGTGCGTGTCGACGGACCTCGATCCCTATTCCGACAAATGCATCGCGACCTACGAGGAGGCCGGCTGGCTGCGGTTCGACAAGCCGATCATCAGCCGGGAGACGGCGCCGCGGACGTCGGCGCCGTGACGCTCCGCTTCTTCGCCAGGAAATAAACCACCGTCGATCCCGCCTCCGAGGGCAGCTCCGTCACGGCGCTGCGCTTGGCGCTCAGGAAACGGCGCTCCGCCACCCGGAAGCCGGCGGCGGCGAGCGAGCCGGCGATCTCGTCCAGGCCGAATTTCGCGTAGGCGGCATGGGTCTTCACCGTGCCGGCATAGGTGGTCGCCAGCAGCCGGCCGCGGCCTCTCAACACCCGAGCCGCCTCGCGGAAGGCGGTCGGCAGGTGAAGATGGCCGATCGATTCCGCGAAGATCACGACGTCGAAGCTGCCGTCGCCGAAGGGAAGCTGCCGCGAATCGCCCTGGACGAGACGGCCGAGCCCGCGGCCGCGCGCGCGCTTCAGCATGGCGCGCGACAGGTCGAGGCCGACGACGCGGTGGCGCAGGGCGGAGAGGTGGCTTTCGAGCTCGCCGGTGCCGCAGCCGACCGACAGCACCCGCTTCGGCTTGGCCGGAAGCTGCGCCGCGATCCAGCGGCGCAGCGCGGGAGAGCGGACGCTGAAGGTGAAGTAGTTGCTGTCGCGCCAGCCACGCGCGCCGATGCCGCTGTAGAAGCGGGCGCCTCCGGGGGATCTGGCTCGTGTCGGCATCGGCTGACGCATCGCCTCGACGCGGCACTCTATGCCGGCGGCGCCGCCGGCGGAAACGCCGCCGTCAGCGTGCAGCGCTTCAGCGCCTCGCGATCCTCGCGCGGCAGCCGGTGGCCGAGCGCGAAGCGGCGCCAGCGCCGGGCGACATCGTCGAGCGCGATCCCCGCCTCGAGCGGCGCCAGCTGGACGACGTTCTCGCTGAGCGCGCGCGGGCCGACGAAGCAGGAGCGGCCGGTGGCGTCGACGATCGCCTGCGCTTCGGCGCGCGCCACCCTGTCGTCGACGAAAGCGGCCCAGTTGGCGGCGAGGCAGCCGCCCGGCGTCAGCGCTCGCGCGCAATCCTTCCAGAAGCCGGGCTCGAAGCTCGCCATGCCGCGGCCGTCATAGAGGTCGGCGAGGATCACGTCGTAGCGGCCCCGCGCATCGGCCGCCACCTCCTGCGCGTCGGCCTCGACGATCGGCTGCGTCACATGGAAGAAGCGGCGCGCCAGGTCGATCACCGCGGCGTCGCGCTCGACCACGGTGACGGCGCAGTCCGGCAGATAGGCGGCGAGATGCCGCAGCATGGCGCCGCCGCCGAGTCCCAGCAGCAGCGCCGCGCGCGGCCGCTCGACCAGCGCCAGCGCCACCAGCATCAGCCGCTCGTAGAGAAAGACCAGCCGCTCGGGATGGAGCAGGTCCATGCCCGACTGCTCGGTGAGAACGCCGTCCTCGCCGATGGCGCCGAGGATGCGGGTGACGCGCGCGCCTTCGACGAGGTCGACGACGAAGAGCGCGGAGCGGAAGCGCGGCGTGCGCCGCACCTGCCGGATCCGGCAGCCGGTCCCGTATTGCCGGATGATGCGCTCGCGCAGCACTACGCGAACTCGCCTCGGACAATTCGGCCGACCGCGACGCGATCGAGCGGATCGTTCGCCCGTCGGCGACGGCTCACCGCGCCGGCGCCCCGTGCCGCACCAGCGAGCGGCGGCCGCGATGCCAGTAGAGCGGCGGCGTCTCCGGCGCCGCGCCGCGCCAAGCCTCGACGGCGCAGCGCAGCATGAAGCGCGTGACGTTCTGCATCGTCCCCGGCGGGTCGCGGTCGACGGGATGCCAGTGGAGATCGTCGAGCTCCTCGCACGGCGCGAGCTTGCCCGCGGCGCAGCTTCCGTCGGCGACGAAGAAGCGCGCATGGAAGCGGATCGGCGAGGCGGTCGGCGTGATCGCGCGGCCGACGAGACGGAGCAGGCCGGGCGCCGGCGCGACGCCGCGCGCGCGGTAGGCTTGCTCGATCGGCGACAGCGCGCCGTTGACCGACGCCGTCGTGTGTCGCGGCTCGCCGACCACGAGCCCGGTCTCTTCGTAGGTTTCGCGCAGGGCGGCGTGCTTCAGCGCGAGAAAATCCGGCGCCGCGCGGTCGGCGAGCTCGCCCGCCCAGGGGCGCGCATCCTCCGCCGTGACGCGGCCGCCGGGAAAGACGTAGCGCCCGGGCATGAAGCGCGCGCCGTGGCCGCGCCGCCCGATCAGCACTTCGAGCCCGCCCGCGCCCTGGCGCAGCAGGATGAGGCTCGCCGCGTCGCGCGGCCTGACCGGCTCCGTCTCAGCCACGCCGTTCCGCGCCTTTCCTCTTATCGACCGTCGTGCCCCCAATCGGTGCCGATCTGCGCTCGACGATGTCCGGTGAAACCGCGAAATCCATGGATTCTGCCCGCGCACTACTCCTTTCGGGCAGTAGATCATGGCGCCGCCGCGGGTGCAAACCGGACCCCGCCGAAATTCAGTAATCCTTTACCCTCGTTGCACATTCTCTGGGCAGGGGTTGGAGGATGAAGGGTCGCAGCATTTTTGCGGAGGGCGACGCCATGCGGCTGAGCAGGTTTCGGATCCCGTCGAGCTTCCCTCGCCTCCGGTTGAGCGATGTTCGCATCAAGTTTCGCCTTTATGCGGGGTTCGGCGCGCTGATCGTGCTGGGCGCGGCGGTCGCCGGCATCGGGGTCTGGCAGCTGCTGTCGCTCGACCGCCAGGTGCGCAGCCTCGTCGTCGTCTCCGAGAACGCCGCGCGCAACCTGCAGACCGGCCGCCTCGTCGAGACCCTGCGGCGCATCGGCGCGGTCTACAAGAACACCGGCGACGAGGACGCGGCCGCCGAGTTCGGCGAACGCCGGCAGCTCGCCGGCAACCTCCTGGACAAGAGCGCCGCGAGCGACGAGGATCTGAGCGATCTCTATCACAGCGCCTCGAAGATCCTCGCCTCGGCGGGCGACAATTTCGACAAGCTCGTCAAGCTCACCCAGACGCAGCAGGAGAGCCAGAAGAAGCTCTTCGCCGCGATGGACGCGCTCGGCGCCGCGTCCGACCATCTGCTGCACGAGTCCGACCAGGATTCGGACCAGAACCTCGCGCGGCGCGCCCAGCTCATCGCGACCAGCGTGCTGAGCCTGCGCGCCTCGGCCTGGCGCTTTCTCGCGACGCGCGACGCCGCCGCCGTGCCCGCGGTCAAGCTCGACGGCGCGACCGTGGGCATAGCGGTCGATGCGCTGAAGAAGGCGTCCGGCTCCGACAAATACGGCGACATGATCGCCGCGCTGAGCGCCGCGCTCACGGATTTCCGGGCGAGCTTCGACAGCCTGTCGCAGGCGCTGATCGCCGGCGACAAGCTTTACGACTCGGTGATGCAGCCGCAGTTCAAGCAGGTGGACGACATCGACGACAGCGTGCAGCAGTCGCTTTCCGGCAACCTCGACACCAGCAAGTCCGCGACGCTCGGCACCATCCTCGCCACGCTCACCAGCCAGGGCGCTCTCGCCGCCCTGGGCCTTGCGCTCGGCATCCTCCTCGCCTTGTTCATCGGGCGCAGCATCGTCCGGCCGGTGGCGGGCATGACCGCGGCGATGGAGCGGCTCGCCGACGGCGACACCTCCGCGCCGATCCCGGCGCAGGACTTCAAGGACGAGATCGGCGCCATGGCCAAGGCCGTCGGCGTCTTCAAGGAGAACATGGTCGAGGCCGAGCGCCTGGCCGCGCTGCAGCGCGAAGAGCAGGCCAAGAAGGCCGAACGGCAGCAGGCGGTCGAAGGGCACATCGCCGGCTTCGACGGCTCGATGCGGCAATCGCTCGATGCGCTGGCGACGGCGGCGGGCGAGCTGCGCCGCACCGCCGAGAGCATGTCGGGCACCGCCGAGGACACGACGCGCCAGGCGAAAGCCGTCGCCAGCGCCTCGGATCAGGCGTCGAGCAACGTGCAGACGGTGGCCGCCTCGACCGAGGAGATGGCGGCGTCGATCGCCGAGATCAGCCGCCAGGTGGTGCATTCCTCGCAGGTGGCCGGCAAGGCGGTGGAAGCGGCGAGCCGCACCAACGCCACCATGCAGGGCCTGTCCGAGGCGGCGCAGAAGATCGGCGAGGTGGTGAGCCTGATCCAGGACATCGCCAGCCAGACCAACCTGCTGGCGCTCAACGCGACGATCGAGGCGGCGCGCGCCGGCGAGGCGGGCAAGGGCTTCGCCGTGGTGGCGAGCGAGGTCAAGTCGCTGGCGACGCAGACCGGCAGGGCGACGGAAGAGATCTCCGGCCAGATCAGCGCCATCCAGACCTCGACCAGGGACGCCGTCGAGGCGATCAAGTCGATCGGCGCCATCATCGCGGAGATCAACGAGATCTCCGGCTCGATCGCCACCGCGATGGAGGAGCAGGGCGCGACGACGCGCGAGATCACCCGGCACACCCAGGAGGCCGCGCGCGGCACCGGCGAGGTGTCGCAGAACATCGCCGGCGTCAACCGTGCCGCGAGCGAGACCGGCGCCGCCGCGGCGCAGGTGCTGGGCTCGGCCAACGATCTCGGCAAGCAGGCCGAGATGCTGCGCGCCGAGGTCGTCCAGTTCTTCGCCAGGATCCGCGCGGCCTGAGCCGAGGCCTCACACGCGGAGGATCTTCCCCGGATTGAGGATGTTGTCGGGGTCGAGCGCCTTCTTGATCGTGCGCATGACGCTCAGCGCCTCGCCATGCTCGGCGACGAGGAAGGGGATCTTGCCGTAGCCGACGCCGTGCTCGCCGGTGCAGGTGCCGTCCATGGCGATGGCGCGCTGCACCAGCCGCTCGTTGAACTGCGCCGCTCTGGCGATCTCCTCGGGCCGGCCGGGGTCGATCAGGATGCCGACGTGGAAATTGCCGTCGCCGACATGGCCGACGATGCCGCCGGCGAGCCTCGCGCTGCGCAGGTCGGCGCGGGTCTCGGTGATGCATTGCGCCAGCCTGGAGATCGGCACGCAGACGTCGGTCGCCCAGACCTTGGCGCCGGGGCGGATCGCCATCGAGGCGTAATGCGCGTCGTGCCGCGCCTGCCAGAGCCTGGAGCGCTCCTCCGGCGTCGAGGCCCAGCGGAACTCCGTGCCGCCCTGCTCGGCGGCGAACTCCTTCACCTGCGCCACCTGCTCCTCCACGCCCCGCGCCGTGCCGTGGAACTCGAAGAAGAGATGCGGCACCGCGGCGAAGCCCGCGAGCTTGGCATAGGCGGCGATCGCCGCCATCGCCGCCTCGTCGAGCAGCTCGATGCGCGCCACCGGCACGCCGGCCTGGATGGTGGCGACCACCGTGTCCACCGCCGCCTCGACCGAGGGGAACGGGCAGACCGCCGCCATGATCGCCTCGGGGATGCCGTAGAGCCGCAGGGTCACCTCGGTGATGATGCCGAGCGTCCCCTCCGAGCCCACGAAGAGCCGCGTCAGATCGTAGCCCGCCGACGATTTGCGCGCCCGGCGCGCCGTCCGGATCACCCGCCCGTCCGCCAGCACCACCGTCAGCGACAGCACGTTCTCCCGCATCGTGCCGTAGCGC
>JASHTP010000426.1 GCA_030040495.1 Alphaproteobacteria bacterium | reverse complement strand
GACGGCGCGGCAGCTCTCCCCGGCCGCAACCGCCGCTACAACGCGCTCACGAAGATCAAGCGAGTACGCTCGGGCCATCCGATGCTGGCCTCCAGCTCCAGCCAGCATCTTGAATCAGAAACTCAACCCTTTGGGAATCCCAAAAAGCGATTCAGACCGAATGAATCCCGCTCTAGCAGGTTGTGGAAGAATCGGCGAACTTAGCCCCGATTGGTCCGGCCGGTTTGCTTCTGGTCTGTTCCCCTCTAGCGGCGGGGCTTTGCCGGCATCGGGGCAGATTCATCCTGCAGCGACCAGCTTCGGTATCCGGACGAGGTTGTAGGCAGTTACCGCGAGCGTGAACATCCAGCCGACGCGAGCCAGGCCGCGATGACGGGTTTTGCGAAGCGGCGCCACGGTCTTCACCCATCCGTAGCATTCTTCGATCCGCTTGCGCAGGCGTTGCGAGATGTCGTAGCCGGCGTGGCGGAGAGTTCGCCGGTCGATCTCCGTCCTGCGCGGCATCCCCGTCACTCGGACGTTGCCGTCGACGGCGATGTGTGGCGTGATCCGGCGGGCACGCAAGCCCCTGACAAAATCGGCGACATCATAGGCTTTATCGGCACCGACCGTGATCCGCCGTCGGCATTGGCCGCGCTCATCGAGCATCGCCAGCGCCGCCGCGCGCTCGGCCGTGCCGGTCGCATGCGTAACCCGTGTCGCTACGATGAGGCAGTTGCGGTTCTCCATGAGAGCATGCCCCATGTAACAAAGCTTCGCCGCCTGGCCGTTGCCCTTGCGATAAAGCCTCGAATCGGGATCCGTGGTCGAGGCGTGCGTCTCATTGCTGCGCTTCTCGCCGTGAAAGTTCCGCTCGGCATTGCGCCCCGGCCCGGCCGGCGGACCCGAACCATCCTTGGGCCGGAAGCTCTTCAGCGACGCCCATGCCTCGATCAAGGTGCCATCTACCGAAAAGTGCTCGTCCGACAGCAGCTTCTTCATCCGCGCATGGTGCAGCACCACGGCCATGAACTTTGCCGCCACATCGGCCTCGAGCAACCGCTCACGGTTCTTGGTGAACACCGTCACGTCCCAAACCGGCGCGTCCATCGAAAGGCCCACGAACCAGCGGAACAGCAGGTTGTAGTCGAGCTGCTCCATCAGTTGGCGCTCCGAGCGGATCGAGTAAAACGCTTGCAACAGCAACGCCCGAAGCAGCTTCTCCGGCGGCACCGAAGGGCGCCCCACCGGGGCGTACATCGCCTCGAAATCCGCAGACAGCACCTCCAGCGCTTCGTCCACAATCGCTCGGATCGGCCGCAGCGGATGGTCCGCTGGAACCCGGGCCTCACAGCTCACGTAACTGAACAGCCCTTCCGTGTGTTCGTCAGTTCCACGCATCCCGATGCTCCTCGCCCCGACCAGAGCATCGAATCACGCCACGAAGCTTTTTGCGACGTTTTTCCGCAACCTGCTAGAGCGCTTATCCGTAGTGTGATAGCGTAATCGTCTATCGCAATGCAGGGCGACGACGATGCCCGAGCGTCCGCAGCTTTCTGTGGTAGCCGCCGCCCAGCCGGTGCGCGGGAAGGTGACGGTTTGGGCGCTGCAGGCTCTTGCGACCGCTCTGGCGGCGGTTCCGGGCGTTTTCGAACTGTCGAGACACGGCTTGCCCGACTGGCTGGAGAACCAACCGGTAAGGATAGCGCTCATTATTCATGCGCTCGGCATTTTCGTTTTGCTCTGCGCCGCCACACCTCTCCCGAAGATGGACCCTTCGAAGGAATACGAGCCCGCGATCGTGGCGTCGCGACGGTTCGTGAGCACCTGGTACATCGCCTGGACGGCGCTTTTCTTCTTCTACGCCGGGCGCGCCGCGTCGCGGGTGTTCCTCGAGGGGACGGCCGATACGGGATGGGTTTGGGTCGCGCATCCTGCCATCGACATGCTCTACATGATCTCGGCTGGCCTGACCCTCGTCTGTTATTTGATCATGGCGCTCGAGGATGACTTTGCCTGGTTTCCGACCCTGTTCTGGGTCTTCGGAGGCCCTCTCGCCCTCTTGGTCGCCGAAGCCATCGTCGGGGCGCAAGTCGGCGAGGACGCGCATTTTTGGTTCGACACGTTTTATGGACTGTTCGCGGGAACGGCGCTCGCACTTTTTGTCGGGCGACTGGAAAGCAAGCTGATCGGAACCTCGCTCCCGGTTGTCGTTCTGCTGTACGCCTACGCGATCCTGCAGCTCGGCTATCCATTCGTCAGTGAACCTGAGCTCAAATATGCGCCGCAGTTGCTGTGGTTCACGTCGATCGATCTATTGCTCCAAATTCTTTTGTTTTGGCATGTCCGCACGCTGATCGTGAATCGTTCGCTCACCTGCTACATGCTCCAATTCCGGCACATGTCGCAAACGCTCGCCGACGAAAAGGAGCATGCGATCGCCGCGCTGCGGCCGAAGGAAGAAACCACGCGCCTTCAGATCCGCGCCTGACGGCGCTGGCGCGGTCGACCCGGATGGGTCCGGCGCAGCCGCCGAACGCCAGCATGCCGGCCAATGCCAGCGCCCCGGTCGCGCGCCCCCCGTGCTCGCCGCACCGCGGCGGATGCAATCGGCGCTTTCTCCATCGGAGCTCGCGTTCGCAAGGTGTTCGTCCAGCATTGCCCAGTTACATAGTCATCTACAACGAAGTCGCGGACGGACAACGAACGCCAAATTACATCGACGTAATGATGACGACTTGCCGAAGACTGAACGGTGATGGGCCGCGGTCGAAGATTACATTTGCGTAATCCTATCCGTTTTGCCACGGCCGCTTGCGCCGACTGGCGCGTCGCGCCGATCTCGCGTAGCATGAGCCAACTATCGGAGTATCGACGATTCCGTCTTGGCCCGGCCGGAGCGGCACGCCCGCGACGTTCGGCGTCGACATCGAGTCGTCACCGCTCGCCGTTAGTGTCGCGCTGTGTCGACCGCGCCGTTGCCTTGCAGCAGAGACCCGCCGTGCCGTTGTTGGATATGATTGGCTTCTTCCTCATCCTCGCCGTCGCTTTTGTGTCGGGCTATGCCGTGCGCGCCTTCATCTCGCATCGCCGGCGGCGGCGCTGGGACTGATCCGAGGAGCGCAGCGACAGGCGGGGGCGGCGCCCGCTATACTTTGCCCGGCCCCGTGGCGAGGTGAGGCGATGCCGCGATCCCTTGTGCTTGCCGCTCTGCTGCTCGCCGGCTGTGCGCTCGAGGAGGGACCGCCGCCGGCCTTGACGCCGCTCCAGATCCGCGAGCGGATTTTCGGCCATATGATGGAAGCAACGGAGAAGGACGGCACCTCCTACACCATCCGCTTCGAGCGCGCCGATGTCGCGGAGATCTTCGGCAAGACCCGCGAGTTCGCCCGCTGGTACGCCGACGTCGAGCACGGCTTCTGCCTGCAGCGCTACGGCGCGGCTCCGGTCTGCGCGCCCTTCTATGAGCTCAACGTCGCGCATTTCCGCTGGGGCGACACCGTCTTCGCCGACCTCACCGTGCGCACGCCCGGGCTCGGGCGCGAGCACGAACCGCTGGCGCCCTTTCCGGGGCACTAGCCGCAAGGTGGCGCGCCCTGCTGGAATCGAACCAGCGACCTGCCGCTTAGAAGGCGGCTGCTCTATCCGCTGAGCTAAGGGCGCTCCCGCGCGGCGCACTCTATCAGGGGCCGCCCCCGGCGGCGAGGGCCGCGCCGGGGGCCGCGCCCTTATCTCGGCCGGTCGTAGCGGAAATTGTCGGCGTAGGCCTTGGGCTTGAAGCTGCGCTGGTGCGGTGCGACGACGCTGTAGTCGAGGCCGTGCTGCTTGGCGAAGGCGATGGCCTCGTCGAGCGTGTCGAAGCGCAGCTGAACCTGGTTCAGCGTGTCGCCGGCGCTGCTCCAGCCCATCAGCGGATCCGGCGCGCGCCGCGTCGCCGGCTCGTAGTCGAGCACCCATTTGAGCGTCTTGGCGCGGCCGGACTGCATCGCCGTCTTGGCCGGGAGATAGATGCGTGCAAGCGCCATTGGGTCCTCGTCGCTCGGATTGGTCGGGGCGAGAGGATTCGAACCTCCGGCATCCAGCTCCCAAAGCTGGCGCTCTACCAGGCTGAGCTACGCCCCGCGAATCCCCGGAAGCCCCGGATTTCCGCGGCTTTTCTATCGGCTGTCGGGGAAAAGCGCAAGCCCCGGCGGAAGCGGCGCGCCGGCCCCTTCCCAGGCCCTCGCCGCCGCGGCAGGATCGGCGCCCCGTTCCCGCCGGCGAGGCCGCCATGCCGAAGCGCCACATCGCGCTCACCGAGAAGCTTCAGGACTATGTGCTCGACATGTCGCTGCGCGAGCCGGTGCTGCTGCGCCGGCTGCGCCAGGAGACGGCGCGTCTGCCCATGGCCGGAATGCAGATCGCGCCGGACCAGGGCCAGTTCATGGCGCTCCTCGCCCGCCTCGTCGGCGCGCGGCGCTGCCTCGAGATCGGCACCTTCACCGGCTACAGCGCGCTCGCCGTGGCGCTGGCGCTGCCGCCCGACGGCCGCGTCATCGCCTGCGACGTGAACCCGGAGACGACGGCGATCGCGCGCCGCTACTGGGCCGAGGCGGGCGTCGCCGAACGGATCGAGCTGCGCCTCGCCCCGGCGCTCGAGACGCTCGACGCGCTCATCGCCGCGGGCGAGGCCGGCCGCTTCGATTTCGTCTTCATCGACGCCGACAAGGAGAATTACGACGGCTATTACGAGCGCGCGCTGCGCCTCCTGCGCGCCGGCGGGCTCGTCATCCTCGACAACGTGCTCTGGGGCGGCTGGGTCGCCGATCGTCGGCGTACTGATCCCGAGACCGAAGCGCTGCGCGCGCTCAACGCCAAGCTCCACCGCGACGAGCGCATCGACGTCTCCCTCCTCCCCCTCGCCGACGGCATCACGCTGGCGCGCAAGCGCTAGGCGAACGCGCTTCGCGCGTTCGTCCTTGGAGCCTTCGCCGCCAAGGGGTGCTGTCTTATCATCGACCCCAGCGGGATCGCGCACCGCGACGACGCCACGGGCGTGGTGCGAAATTCGTCCCGGGGAGCACGCCGATGGGGTAGCGGGATCCCCGACGATGTTTCCCGTGAAACAGCGGCGCCGGCGCCGCTCAGTTCACCGCGTTGCCGAATATCGCCTGGTGGACGACGTCGCCCAAATGGATGCCGAGGCGCGACACGGTGCCGCCATTGAGCTCGAGCACGGCGCGCACCGGCACCTTCGAGTAGATCGTCGCTTCCGACATCGGCACCGCGCGCTCGTGGATGTCGGCGATGTGCCCGTCGGCGGCGATGAACAGCATGTCGAGCGGGATCAGCGTGTTCTTCATCCAGAAGGCCGCCGGCTGCGTCGTGCCGAAATCAAACAGCATGCCGGCGTCGGGCGGCAGCGACCGCCGGAACATCAGCCCCTGCTCCTGCTGCTGCTGCGTCGTCGCGACCTCGATGGTGAAGCGCTTGGGCCCGCTGTCGGTGTCGATGACCAGCGTCGATTTCGGGAACTCGGCGAGCGCTGCCAAGGCGCCGGGACTCCACGCCAACAACAGCAGCACGGCGACAAACGGGCGAAGGCGGAACATGCGGCGCTGAGCTCGACGACACGAACACGAACGGGGCGCCTTTTAGCGCGGCCGGCGAGGCCGCGGCAAGAGCGGCGAGGAGGCGGTGCCCGGCGCCGGCGCGGCCGGACGATCGACAAAGGCTAAAATACCCGCAAGCTTCGCGGCGATAGTTTTTGACAGCGCAGCGCCGCTGCTGAAGCATGGCGCGCAGTTGCCGTCACAAATGGCCAGCGCCGGAGGAGATCGCGGCATGTCGGAAAGGCCGGACGCCGTCGCCGGCGACGATCCCGCGCTGCCGTTTCCCGCCGGCCGGCCGTGGCGCCGGCGCGCCGATCCGGCGCTCTGCGACCGGCTCCTTCATCTTGCGATCGCGGCGTGGTTCCTGCTGCTCGCCACCGGCGTCGGCTTCGGGCTCGCGGGCGCGGCGGCGAGGCTCGACGTCGCCCGTCCCGGCGGCCTCGCCTGGGCGGCGGTTGGCGACCTGCTGTCGCGGCTCTTTACGCTGCTGTTCTTCGCGCTCGCGGCCTGGCTGACGCTCGTTCGGTCGCCGCCGCGGGCGAAGGCGCGCGGGCTCGCGCCGCGGCTCACCGCGCTCCTCGCGGTGACCTTGCTGTTCGGCCTCGCCTTCCTGCCGCGGCTTGCGGATCCGCCGGCGGCGCTGCTCTTCCTCTCCGCCGGGCTCGCGCTCGCCGGCAACGCTCTGGCGCTCGTCGCGCTGAAGCGCCTTGGCACTTCCTTCAGCGTCATGTCCGAGGCGCGCCGGCTGGTCACCGACGGGCCCTATCGCATCGTGCGCCACCCGCTCTACCTCACCGAGGAGATCGCCGTCGTCGGCATCCTCCTGCCCTATTGGAGCGCGGCCGCCCTGCTGCTCTTCCTCGCCCATCTCGCGGTGCAGCTGCTGCGGCTCGGCAACGAGGAGCG
>JASHTP010000425.1 GCA_030040495.1 Alphaproteobacteria bacterium | reverse complement strand
CGCCGCGCGCCGCGCCATCACACCGCCCAGAAATCCCTCGAGATACTGCTTCTGCTCCTCGGTAAAGCCCAACTCGGTGCTCATGCCACCTGCCTGACACCCCCCGATACCCCCTTGAGGAAGCAAGCGCGATGCCAGCGTCGGCGCGACCCTACGCAAGGCCGGCAAAGCCAGGCTTTGTGCGGGTTGCGCGGCGGCGGCAGCGCCGGGCGACGCCCCTCTTGCCCGTTCTTGCAGCGAGGCGGATTGGCGCCTGCCTAGAAATTGCGCAGGGCTGGACCTGCATAAGAATGCATCAACCGTCCGCGCCGGAATGGGCAAATCCGGGCGCGCCGCCCGCGCCGCCACGGGAAACGGGGGCACGCGGCGATGGCATGCTTCTTGCGGCTTCGCGGGCGAGACAGCAGCAAGGAGTCTGGCGATGTATCTCGAGACCGTCGACCAGTTCGCGGAGCTGGCGGCGAAGCGCAGCGGTTTCCTCAAGCGCTCGCCGCTGGGATTCTGGATCACCTCGATGATGGCCGGCGCCTATGTCGGGCTCGGCATCATCCTCATCTTCAGCGTCGGCTCCGACGTCGAGCCCGCCTACCGGGCGCTGATCATGGGCGCCTCGTTCGGCATCGCCCTCACCCTCGTCGTCTTCGCCGGCGCCGACCTCTTCACCGGCCACACCATGTACATGCCGCTGGGGCTGCTGCGCCGGCGCGTCGGCTGGGGCGAGCTCGCCAGCGCCTGGACGGTGTCCTGGCTCGGCAACCTGGTCGGCGCGGCGCTCCTGGCATGGCTCTTCGTGCTCGGCGGCGGCGGCCTCGTGCTCCATTCCAAGAGCGGCCTGTTGATGAGCGTGGCGGCGGCCAAGATGAACGCGCCGGCGCTCGCCCTCTTCTGCCGCGCCGTGCTGTGCAACTGGCTGGTCTGCCTCGCGCTCTGGATGTCGGCGCGCACCAGCAGCGACGCCGCCAAATGCATCGTCATCTTCTGGTGCCTCTTCGGCTTCATCGGCAGCGGCTACGAGCATTCGGTCGCCAACATGACGCTGTTCGCGATCGCGCTGCTGGGCGAGCATCCCGACAGCGTCACCGTCGCCGGCATGCTGCACAATCTCCTGTGGGTGACGCTCGGCAACATCGTCAGCGGCGCCGGCATCATGGGCTTGGGCTATTGGGCGGCGTCGCGGCCGACCCTGCCGAAGCCGATGCTGGTGGTCTCGCAGGACGCGGCGGCGGGGGATTAGGGCGGCGGTCCGACGCGCAGGCCCGGTGCCGGCCGGCCGGGAGCCGGCGAAGCGACGATCACGGATTGGGCTCGTGACGGAAGCCGCGGGCCGCTTGCCGTCTCTGGCTGCCTCCAGCCAATGCTAACCGCGGGTCTCGCCGTCCCACACCGTCGCCTCGCTCCATCCGAGCGCGGCCAGCTCGGCGGCGCGCAGCGGCGCCTCGCCCGCGGGGAAGAACTCGTCGAGCTGCGGCGGCTTTACGCTTGTGCCGGCAAGCATCGCGTGGGCCTGGCCGCGATGATGGATCTGGTGCTGGAACAGGTGGAGGAGCAGCCGATCGCGGCGCTCGAGCTGGATCCGGCTGTCGCCGCGATTGACGCGCACCTCGCCGCTCAAGGAGGCATCCGTCAGCGCCGCGCAGATGGCGATCAGGCGACGATCGACGGCGGCCTGCTCGCGCTGCAGGGCCGCAATCGTGGCGCACGGCGTCGGATCGGCCCAGGCTTCGGGTCCGAGCCAGCCGCCTTCCAGGCTGTCGACGTAGAACCGGTCGACGATCAGGATGTGGTTGAGCGTAGCCTTGAGGGAGGGGAAGAAGCTCGTGCGCGACGCCTCGAACTCCGCTTGCGTCAGCCGGGCGCACGCGGCGAGCAGGCGATGGTTCGCCCAGGCGTTATTGTAGGCCATGGCGCGGAAGGTACCGACGAGCGAGGCGGGCATGGGTCTCCTCCGGGATCGCGCGGCACGAATGCTCGGATGCGAGCCTACTCGATCTCGCCGACGCCGACGATCGCAGCGCCGCAATCTTCGCCGGATGCTTGCGCCTTGCCCTCGCCGCAAACAGCAGGCCCTGCCTCCAGCCCCACCCTTTCCTTGCCCTCGAGGGGAATGGCGTCGCTTCCTTTTCGCGCCGCGCGTCGGCGGCTATTCTCCCGGCGGGCTTCGCGCCCGCCGGGAGAAGCGCGTTCATGGCCGGCTTCCGCCTGCTCGCCCTCGATCACGTGGTGCTGCGCGTCGCCGATCTCGACCGCGCCCGCGCCTTCTATTGCGACGTGCTCGGCTGCACGCTCGAGAAATGGCAGGAGCAGTTCGGCCTGTTGCAGCTGCGCGCCGGCGCCGCGCTGGTCGATCTGGTCACGCTCGACGGACCCCTCGGCCGCGCCGGCGGCGCGGCGCCCGGGCGCGAGGGGCGCAATCTCGACCATTTCTGCCTGCGCATCGCGCCCTTCGACGAGCCGCGCCTGCGCGCCCATCTCGCGGCGCACGGCGTCGCCGCGGGCGAGGTGGTGCAGCGCTACGGCGCCGAAGGCAGCGGCCCCTCGCTCTATCTCAGCGACCCCGACGGCAACACGATCGAGCTGAAAGGCCCGCCGGCGGCTTGAAAGCTCCGTTCCCACGCGAGCGAGGAGGAGCCCATGGAAGCCGAAGGATTGGTTCCGCAGAAGAGCAGCCGTTCCGCCAAGGCGACGATCGACCGGCTCGCCGCCGCGCTCGCGGCCAAGGGCGTCACCATCTTCGCGCGCATCGACCATGGCGCCGGCGCCGCCGCGGTCGGCATGAGCCTCCGGCCGACCGAGCTGCTGATCTTCGGCAACGCCAAGGGCGGGACGCCGCTGATGCAGGAGAACCAGGCGATCGGCATCGATCTGCCGCTGAAGGCGCTGGCCTGGGAGGATGCCTCGGGCCAGGCCTGGCTCGCCTACAACGATCCCGCCTGGATCGCACGGCGCCACGGGCTCGCGCACGGCGCCGGGCCGGTGGCGGCGATGGCGACGCTTTTGACCGAGCTGGCGCGGCACGCGACGACATGATCCGCGGCTTCAGCGACCACGCCGCCAACGAGCGGACCTTCCTCGCCTGGATCCGCACCGGCATCGCGGTGCTGGGGTTCGGCTTCGTCATCGAGAAGTTCAACCTCTTCCTCGTCGCCGTCGCCTCGACCGCGCCGGACCCTGCCCTCAAGCTCAGGGTCGAGCGGCTGGCCGGCCCGGTCGGCCGCGAGGACGGGTTGGCCTTGATGATCGTGGGCGTCGTGCTCATCTTTATCGGCGCGCTGCGCTATCTGCGCGCCGCCCGCCTCATCGCAGACGCCGAGACGCACCCGGTCGGCCTCGGCCATGTCGAGGTGGTGATCGCCGGCGGGCTCGCCCTGCTGGCCGCCGTGTTCTGTGTCTATCTCGTCCTTGCCTGAGCCTCGACTTTGCCCGACATGCTCCCTTCCTCAGATGCTCCGAACCGCGGCCGGCCGCTTGCCGAGATCGAGACCTGGATCTTCGATCTCGACAACACGCTCTATCCGTCGCGCTGCAACCTCTTCGCCGAGGCCGAGGCGCGCATGGCCGACTTCATCGTCCGCGAGCTCGGCCTCGCCGTCAGCGTCGAGGACGCGCATGCGCTGCGCCGCCGCTTCTTCCTCGACCACGGCACGACCTTGCGCGGCCTCATGCTCGAGCACGGCATCGAGCCCCGGCGCTTCCTCGACTATGTCCACGAGATCGACCTCTCGCCGGTGCCGCCCGACCCGGAGCTCGCCGCCGCGATCGCCGATCTGCCCGGCCGCAAGCTCGTCTTCACCAACGGCACCAGGGACTATGCCGAGCGCGTCATCGCCCGCATCGGGCTTTCCGGGCAGTTCCTCGCCATCCACGACATCATCGCCTGCGACTATCTGCCGAAGCCCGACCCCAGCGGCTATGCCGCGCTGATCGAGCGCCACGGCATCGCGCCCGCGAGCGCGCTCATGGTCGAGGACATGGCGCGCAACCTGGTGCCGGCGGCGTCGCTCGGCATGACCACCGCCTGGGTCAGGACGCCCAAGGACTGGGCGCGCGAGGGCGCCGGGCCCGAGCATATCCACCACGTGGTGGAGGAACTGGCGCCGTGGCTCAGGGCGGCGGTGCGGCGGTAGGAATTAAGGCTTCAGCGCAGAGGGCGCGGAGGAAGCGCAAAGGACGCGGAGGAAAGATTCCTTGGCGCCCTCCGCGTACCCTTGGCGCCCTCTGCGCTAAAGCCTTGTCTTGGCCCCAGGTTGACAGGTTCCCGGCCCTGCCGCATGGTTCGGCCGCTTTTGCCAACCCCGATCGACCGATGCACGACAAAGACCTCGCCGCCACCATCGATGCCGCCTGGGAGGCGCGCGACACGGTCAGCGCCGCGACCAAGGGCGCCGTGCGCGACGCCGTCGAGGCGGCGCTGGAGGGGCTCGACAGCGGCCGCCTGCGCGTCGCCGAGAAGCGCGACGGGCGCTGGCACGTCCACCAATGGCTCAAGAAGGCAGTGCTGCTCTCCTTCCGCCTCAACGACATGGCGGAAATCGCCGGCGGTCCGGGCGACGCCTCCTGGTGGGACAAGGTGCCCTCCAAATTCGCCGGCTGGAGCGCGGCGCGCTTCCGCGAGGCGGGCTTCCGCGCCGTGCCCAACTGCGTCGTCCGCCGCTCCGCCTATATCGCGCCCGGCGTGGTGCTGATGCCGTC
>JASHTP010000424.1 GCA_030040495.1 Alphaproteobacteria bacterium | reverse complement strand
CTTGCCCGCGCGCGTCCCCGGCGACGAGCTCGACCAGCTCTCCGCCATCGTCAACCGCATGCTGGATCGCCTGCAGGACCTGGTCTACGCGCTGAAGGGCATCGGCGAAGACATCGCCCACGATCTGCGGACGCCGCTGACCGCGGTTCGGGCGCGGCTCGAGCGCGGCCGCGAGCATGCGGCGAGCGGCGAGCAATTGCTGGGGATCATCGACCAGTCGATCGCCGGCATCGACCAGGCGCTGGCGATCATCACCGCCCTGCTGCGCATCGCCGAGGTCGAGAACGGCCGCCGCTATTCCGCCTTCGCCGAGGTCGACCTCGCCGAGCTCGTCGCGGAGGCGGGCGAGCTCTACCAGCCCGTCGCCGAGGACAAGGGCATCGCGCTGACCGTCCTCGCCGCCGGTCCCGGACGCGTCCGCGGCGACCGCGACCTTCTCCTCGAGGTCGTCGTCAATCTTCTCGACAACGCGATCAAGTTCACGCCGCCCGGCGGTCACGTCCGCGTGGAGCTTTCCGGCGCCGCCGACCGCCCGCTGCTGCGCGTCGCCGATGACGGCCCCGGCATTCCGGAAAGCGAGCACGAGCTGGTCTTCCGCCGCTTCTACCGCTCCGACAGGAGCCGCGGCAGCGTCGGCATCGGGCTGGGATTGAGCCTCGTCGCCGCGGTCGCGAGGCTGCATGGCTTCGGCCTGTCGCTCGCCGACAACCATCCCGGCTGCGTCGTCGAGCTGCGCTGCTGGGACGCCGACGCGGCGGGGGCGGCTGAGCCGGCGCAGCCCGTGCCGGGCGACGCGGCGGTATGACGGAGGGATCGGCGAGGCCGTGCGCCGCGGCGCGTCAGCCGCGCTTGTCGCGTCGCCTGACGCCGCCGGCCTCGTCGTCGTAGCCGTAGCGATTGCTGGCGAAGAGCAGCGCCATCAACCCGCCGCCCAGCCCGACCGTGCCGAGCACGCCCAGCACCAGCGCGACATAGCCGCTCGTATCCATCTCGATGTCGCCGAGCGATCGCCACGTATAGATGCCGATGGCCGCCAGCGCGAGGATGATGACCGCGCCGACCGCCGCCAGGACGCGCTGCGATCGGGCGCTGCTCTTGGTCGTCGGGGATGGATCGCTCATTTCTGTGCCGCCTTCGACCGTTGGTGCCGACAGGAAGACTATGTGGGATCTCCCGGCGGCCCTTCCAGGGACCCCAGAGAGGATAAATTAACCATTCTCGCCGATGATCGAACGCGCGGGGGGACCGCCGCAAACACTTGAGATGGTTGCAATGTTGAGCGAAAGCAGAGAGTTGACGCGAATTCGCCTGGGCGATCCCGTGCCGCCGTTCGAGGCGCGGACGGTGACCGGGGCGTCGGTCGCGCTCCATGTCGACGCCGGACGCTGGGTCGTGCTGGCGTTTCTCGGTTCGCTCGCCGAGCCGCGCGCCGCGCGCGAGCTGGCCGAGATCCTGAGCGAGGCGCCCCTCTTCACGGAGGACCACGTCGTGTTCTACGGCGTGCTGAGCGCGCCGCCGCCGCCGGAGGCGCTGCAACGGCTCGCCGCCATCAGCGGTCCCGCGATGGTTTTCGTCGCCGATTACGACGGCCGGATCGGCGCGAGCTACGGCGCCGACGCGGCGCCGCGCACGCTGGTTCTCGATCCGCTGCAGCGCGTCATCGCCGACATCGGCTGGGATCATCCGTCCGGACATGCCGCCACGCTGCGCGGGCTGCTGCGCGACCTGCCGCCGGTCGACCATTCGGCGGGCGTGCCGCTCTGGGCGCCAGCGCTGATCGTGCCGCGCGTCCTCGATTTCGATCTCTGCGATTTTCTCGTCCGCCTCTACGAGGCGATGGGCGGCGAGGATTCCGGATTCCTCCTCGATCGCAACGGCAGGACCGCGACGGTGGTCGACCATCGCCTGAAGAGCCGCCGCGATCTGCTCATCGTCGATCCGCAGCTGCGCAACACCATGCGCGAGCAGATCGTGCGCCGGTTGCTGCCAGCGGTGGAGCGCTTCTTCGGCTTCACGGCGACGCGCATGGACCGCTACCTGGTGTCGTGTTACGACGCCGCCGAGCGCGGGCATTTCTTCCGTCACCGCGACAACCTAAATGCCGGCGCCGTGCATCGGCGCTTCGCCGTCTCGATCAATCTCAACCGGGACTATGAGGGCTGCGACCTGATCTTCTCCGAGTTCGGCCGGCGCACCTATCGCCCGCCGGTCGGCGGCGCCGTCGTGTTCTCGTGCGGAATGCTGCACGAGGTGACGCCGATCACGCGCGGCAAGCGCTACGCCTTCGTCCCCTTCCTCTACGGCGAGTCCGAGGCGGCGCAGCGCGAGCGCAACAATGCGCTGCTGCAGGAGGGCTCGGCGCTCTACGCCGAAGGCTCCGATCGGCTCTACCCGCTCGCCGAAAAATAAGCGGCGGCCATGGATCTTGCCGAGCTTGCCACCTTCACGCCGGTGGCGCTCGACCTCGCGCCGCCGGGAGGCGCGGTCGACTGGGGCGACCTCGCCGGCCTGCGCTTCGCCGAGCCGTTCTTCGACCAGACCGTCGAGCGTTGGGCCGGCGGCAGCGCGGCGCGGCTCGTCCGCACCGACCTCGCGGCGCTCGAAGCGCTCGACCATGCGCCGTCGCTCGATCCCGCGGCGCTGATCTTCCACCTGTCGCGCTGCGGCTCGACCCTGGTGTCGCGGCTGCTCGCCGCCCTGCCGGGCGCGCTCGTCATCGCCGAGCCGCGGCCGGTCAACACGCTGCTGCTTGCCAATCCCGCTGCGCTCGACGAGGAAGCGGCGGCGCGCCTGCTGCGCCTCGTCGTGCGCGCGCTGGGCCGCCGGCGCTTCGGCGACGAGCGCCATTACGTGCTGAAGCTGTCGAGCTGGAACGTCGCCCGGCTCGATCTGTTCCGCCGCGCCTTTCCCGGCGCGAAGCTGATCTGGGTGCAGCGCGCCCCGCTCGAGATCCTGGCCTCCGTGCTGGCGGAGCCGCCGGCCTGGAGCGAGCTGCGCCGCGCCCCCCTTCTGGCCGCGCGTCTCTTCGCCGTCCCCGCGGAGGAGCTGGCGCCGCTCGACGCCGCCCCCTTCTGTGCCCGTGTGCTGGCGGCGCTGCTCGCCGCGGCGCACGCCGCCGCGGACGATCTGCTGACCGTCGACTACCGCGAGCTGCCAGAGGCAGTGTGGACGCGCCTCGCGCCGGCGATCGGCGTCGCGCCCGACGCCGGCGACATCGCGCGTCTCCGCGAAGAGGCGCGCTACTACTCCAAGGATCCAGCGCGGCGCCTCTTCACCGGCGATCGGTCGGAGCGCCCGGCGCTGCCCGAGGCGTTCCGCGCGCTGGCCGAGCACCGGCTCGAGCCGCTCTACCGCGCGCTCGAGGCGCGCCGGGCGGCCGCCTAGGAAACCGTCGCCGCCGCCTTCTCGCCCAGCGGCCAATGCGGCTGCAGCCGGCCGCCGAGGCGCAGCGGCGCGATGCGGCGGGCGAGCCCGGTCTCGTCGTCGGTCTCGATGAAGGCAGCGCAAAGCGTGGCGGCGCCCTCGGCGACCTGCAGCCTGTCGCCCGGCATCTTGCGCACGAAGCGCGCCACCGCGCTCTCCTTTTGCATGCCGATGACGCTGTCATAGTCGCCACACATGCCGGCATCGGTCATGTAGGCGGTGCCGCCCGGCAGGATCTGGCAATCGGCGGTGGGCACGTGGCTGTGCGTGCCGATCACGGCGGAGACGCGGCCATCGAGGAAATGCCCCATCGACATCTTCTCGGACGTCGCCTCACCATGGAAATCGACGAGCACGGCATCGACCTCGCCGAGCGGATGCTCGGCCAGCAGCCGGTCGAGACCGGCGAAGGGATCGTCGATCGCGTCCATGAAGAGCCGCGCCATGGCGTTCACCACCAGCAGCCGGCGCCCGTCGGCGCGCGTCAGCACGGCATGACCCGCGCCCGGCGTGCCCGGCGGAAAGTTGAGCGGGCGCAGCAGCCGCGGATCGCCACCGATATAGGGAATAATCTCGCGCCGGTCCCAGACATGGTTGCCGGTGGTGATGACATCGACGCCGGCGGCGTAGAGCTCGGCGCAGATCGTGTCGGTGATGCCGAAGCCGTGCGCGGCGTTCTCGCCGTTGGCGACGACGAAGTCGAGCGCGAGGTCGCGCCGCAGCCGCGGCAGATGGGCGATCACCACCTCGCGGCCGGACCGGCCGACGATGTCGCCGCAGAGCAGGAACCGCATGCCCGAACCGTCCTTGCCGTCAGCCGGCGCCGCACCCGCGCCGCGGGGGAAAGAAAGAAGGTGAGGATGGAGCCGCCTCGGCCGTTGGCATTGCTTAACCCTCGTGGCCCGCTTACGCAGGTGGGAGCCATATGCCGAAACCAGGGCTCCGGCAGGGACAGCCCCCTAGAGGTAGATATCGGCCCCGGGGTTCATGCGGCCTGACGCACCGCGCAGCCCCATCCTCGCCCTAAATGTGGGCTGCTTCGAGCCGCGCCGCAATCGCTTCGATGCGTTGCGCCAGATTTTCGACGCCCGCGGCCACCCGCTCGTCCTCGGCGGCAAGGCCGTTGCCGGGTTTCTCCCGGCCCGGCGTCGTGTGCGCGTCGGCGAGCTCGTCGGCGAGGACCAGCGCCGCCAGGACGAGGAGCCGGGCCTCGCCGATCTGCCCGAGCTCGCGGGCAAAGCCCTTGACCTTGCCATCGACGTAGCGCGCGAGCTCCTCGATGCGCCGCTCTTCGCCCTCGTTGCAGGCGACGGGGTAGCTGCGCCCATTGATGGTGACGACGATTTGCGCCATCAACCCTCCAGCGCACGATCGAGGCGTGCGATCGCGGCGTCGAGGCGCGCGGCGACGCTCTCGGTCGTCTCGAGCAGCGCGGCGTAGTCGGCCTTGGCAAGGGCGAGCGCTTCGTCGTGCGCCGCGTCGCCCGAACTGGCGCCGTCCGACGCCTTCTCGAGCCGCGCCACGGCCCGGTCCAAGCGCTTCACTGCCTCGTCCAGCTTAGCCATGATCTCCGGTGCGCTTATGAACAAAGTGCACACCTTACGCGCGCCGCCAACGCGGCGTCAATCGTCGCCGGGCGCCGCTTGGCCGCTGCAACGGAAAGGCGCGTTGCTTATACTCCCGCCATGCCGGACGGGGGTGGATCGCGAGGGATGAACGCCGC
>JASHTP010000423.1 GCA_030040495.1 Alphaproteobacteria bacterium | reverse complement strand
TGCCGCGCTCGAGCGCGCCGCGGCGGAGACCATGCCGGCCGCGGCGCTGGAGATCATAGTCGAAGGGCTGCGCCGCCTCGCCGCCTATCAGGATCTGCGCTACGCAAGGCTCTATCTCGACCGCCTAGGGCCGATCCGCGACGCCGACGCCGCATCCGGCGCCGGCGGCAGGCTGTTGCGCGAGACGGCGCGGCACCTCGCCGTGCGCATGTCCTTCGAGGATTTGATCCGGGTGGCCCAGGCCAAGACCGACCCGGCGCGCTTCGCGCGCATCCGCCAGGAGCTGCGCCTCGCGCCCGACGAGCCGCTGTCGATCGTCGATTTCTACAAGCCCGGCATCGAGGAGCTGTGCTCGGTCCTGCCGCCGGCGCTGGCGCGGCCGATCCTCGCCTTCTCGGTGCGTCGCGGCTGGCTCGGCAAGGTCTATTGGGGCATGACGGTCAAGAGCAATTCGGTGACCGGGTTCCTGCGCCTGAAGCTGCTCGCGGGCCTGCGGCCGTGGCGGCCGCGGAGCCACCGCTACCGCGAGGAGCAGGCGCAGATCGAAGCCTGGCTCGCGCTCGTCGCCGAGGCGGCGCGGCGTTCCGCCGAGCTCGCGGTCGAGATCGCCGACTGCGCCCGGCTGATCAAAGGCTATGGCGAGACCCATGCGCGCGGCCGCGCCAATTTCGCCGCGATCGAAGCGCGGGTGATCCGCCCGGCGCTCGCCGGCCGCTACGCCGTGGCGGCGGCGGTCGACGCCGTCGCCGCGGCGCGGATTGCGGCGCTGGCCGATCCCGAAGGCGACCGGCTCGAGCGGACCCTGGCGGAGATCGAGGAGCGCGCGGTGCGGCGGATCGCCGCGGAGTAGAGGGGGGCTACTGGCTGACGGCGAGGCTGCAGCCGTCGTCGCTCGGCTGGGTGCAGCCGAAGGCGCTGACGAGGTCCGCCCATTTGACGTCGGGCAAGGTCGGCGCGGGCTGGCTCTTGTGCAGCGCCGTCTGGCTCATCACCAGCGCCGTCACGATCAGAAGCACACCCAGGATGCCGACCGATTCCTCGTCCATGACCTGCCTCGCGCGCCGCGCGGACGCGGCTTCCCTCGAGGCGCCAGTGATAGCAGCGAGCCGGTTAAGCCGAGGTGAACGAACCCGGCAATTTGCCGGTTGTTTTAGGCGCTTCCCGGCCGCTTCTTGACCCCCGCCCCGGCGCGCCGGAGACTGGGGGCCACCGTGCGGCGGCGGCCGCCGCCGCCCACCGTGGGGGATGGAATGACCGATCGCTACGCCCGCTATCAGCGGCTCAAATTCGCTCGCCCGGCCGAGCGCGTGCTCGAGATCATCCTCGACACGCCGGGCAAGCTCAACGCCACCGACGCGGCGATGCATGCCGAGCTCGCCGAGATCTGGCGCGACGTCGACGGCGACGGCGAGATCGGCGCGGCGCTGCTGAGGGGCGCCGGCAACGCGTTCTCGGCCGGCGGCGATCTCGCCATGGTCGAGGCCGTCACCCGCGATTTCGCCACCCGCGCCCGCGTCTGGAAGGAGGCGCGCGACCTCGTCTACAACCTCATCAACTGCGGCAAGCCGATCGTCTCGGCGATCGAAGGTCCGGCGGTGGGCGCCGGCCTGGTGGCGGGGCTGCTCGCCGACATCTCGGTCGCGGCCCGCGGCGCGCGCATCATCGACGGCCATACGCGCCTCGGCGTCGCCGCCGGCGACCATGCGGCGATCGTCTGGCCGCTGCTTTGCGGCCTCGCCAAGGCCAAATACTACCTGCTGCTCTGCGAGCCGCTGTCGGGCGAGGAGGCGGAGCGCATCGGCCTCGTCTCGCGCGTCGCCGAGGATGGCAAGGCCTACGAGACGGCGCTCGCCATCGCCAAGCGCCTCGCCGCGGGCGCGCCGTCGGCGGTGCGCTGGACCAAATACGCGCTCAACAACTGGCTGCGCCTCGCCGGGCCCAGCTTCGACACGTCGCTGGCGCTCGAATTCATGGGATTCACCGGACCCGAGGTCCAGGAAGGGCTGGCCTCGCTGCGCGAGAAGCGCGCGCCGGACTTTCCCAAATCGAGCCCGATCTGACGCGGATGTGCCGCTCGACGGTCTCGCGCGCGGCGGCCGCGTGTGTTTTGGCGCTGGCCGCGGCAGGGACCGCCCGCGCCGCCGATTGCCGCGAGGGGCCCGGCGACTGGCGCGCGGGCGGCGCGATCTATCACCGGACCTGCGTCGCCTGCCATGGCGCGGACGGCCGTGGCGCCCGGCGCGGCGTGCCGGACCTCACCAGCGGCGTGATGGCCTATTCCTCGACCTCGCTTGCCGCCCATATCGAGCGCGGCTTCCGTGCGCCGGGCCGGCCGCTGGCGATGCCGCCCAAGGGCGGCAATCCCGACCTCACCGCCGACGACGTCATCAACGTCATCGCCTATCTGCACCACGCCTTCGGCTGCGGCTGAAACCGCCGCCGCGCGGCTCAGCTGTGATCGTAGGCGCGCTCGCCATGGGCGGCGAGGTCGAGCCCGTCATACTCCTCTTCGGCGCTGACGCGCACCCCCACCACGAGATCGAGCAGCTTGACCAGGAGCGCGGTGGCGACACAGGACCAGAGCGCCGCGGCGGCGACGGCGATCAGCTGTACGCCGAGCTGGCGCGGCAGGCTCATGCCGGCGGAGTAGCCGACGCCGCCCAGCGACGCGGCGGCGAAGAGGGCGACGAGCACCGAGCCCGCCATACCGCCGACGCCGTGCACGCCGAAGACGTCCAGCGAATCGTCGATCCTGAGCCGCTGCTTTACCACGAGCGTGGCGAAGAAGCAGACCGCGCCGCCGGCAACGCCGATGGCGATGGCGCCCATCGGCCCGACATAACCCGAGGCGGGGGTGATGGTGGCGAGCCCGGCGATGCAGCCGGTGACGAGGCCGACCGAGGTCGGCTTGCCGACGCGGAGCCATTCGAGTGCCATCCAGGTCAGCGCCGCGGCCGAAGCGGCGAATTGCGTAGCGACGATCGCCGAGGCGGCGCCGGCATCGGCGGCGAGCGCGCTGCCGCCGTTGAAGCCGAACCAGCCGACCCACAGCATGCCCGCCCCGGCCATGGTCATGCCGGGACTGTGCGGCGGCGCCAGACTGTTGGGGAAGCCGCGGCGCGCACCGACCATGATTGCGGCGACCAGCGCCGAGACGCCGGCGGTGGTGTGGACGACGATGCCGCCGGCGAAATCGAGCACGTTGCGCTGCGCCGCCCAGCCGCCGCCCCAGACCCAATGCGCCACCGGCAGATAGACGAGGACGAGCCACAGCGCGCTGAATAGCACGACGAAGGAAAAGCGCACCCGCTCGGCGAAGGCGCCGACGATGAGCGCCGGCGTGATCACCGCGAATGTCATCTGGAACAGTACGAAGACGATCTCGGGTAGGTTGCCGGGCAACGTCTTGTCGCCGAGATGGTCGAGGAAGGCCTTGTCGAGCGAGCCGATGAAGGCGCCGCCATCGGCGAACACCAGGCTGTAGCCGAACAGGCCCCAGATCAGCGACACGACGCAGCAGATGATGAAGCAGTGCATCAACACCGAGAGCAGGTTGCGCGCGCGCACCAGCCCGCCATAGAAGAGGGCAAGCCCCGGCAGGGTCATGAACAGCACCAGTGCCGAAGCGGTCATGACCCAGGCGGTGCCGCCGCTATCGGCGGTCGGCGCGGCCGCCCGGGCTGGCGCCGCGGCGCAGAGAAGGCTGAGCGCGACGAGGCAAGAGCCCGCGCGACCGAGTCGCGTGAACGGCATGTCGATGAATCCCCCGATCCCGACCGGCACCGTCGCCGGTCCCGCGGTCGCATACTCGATCGAAGCCCGCGAGACAATTGGAAAGATGTCGGGAAGATCGGCCGGGCGACGCCGCGCGGCGCATGGCCGCGGAGCGCGCGGCATTTGGTGAAAATGCCGCGCTTTGATGCCGCATGTTTTCACCGCCTCTTCACCAGTCTCGCCGAAAAATCGCGCCATCGGGGTCGATCCGGGACGCATGATGGCTTTGCTGCTCGACACCATCGAGACGCCCTGCTTGCGGCAGCTCTACGTCTACTGGGACTCGCGCCGCGAGGGGCGCGAGTTCCCGGCGCGGCGCGACCTCGATCCGCTCGAGTTCCGCTTCGCGCTCGGTCACGTCGTGCTCATCGACGTGCTCCGCGATCCCCAGCGCTTCCGCTTCCGCCTGCACGGCAGCGAACTCTCGCTGCGCGCCGGCTATGACATGACCGGCAAGCTCGTGGATGACCTGCCCAATCCGGCCAACCGCGCCATCCTGCTCAAGCGCTGCCGATCGTTGGTCGAGACGCGGCGCCCGACGCGGGTGCTCGACCGGCGGTCCCTCGGCAAGCGGCTCTACGGCTACGAGGCGGTATGGCTGCCGCTTGCCGGCGACGGCCATGCCATCGACATGCTGATGGGCGGCATCGTCTATCGCGATTCGCGCGCCGCGGGCCCGCTCGACTGGCAGCCCGACAGCGCCGCCTGATCCGGCGCCGGAACATTTCGCGAACTTTGGCCCGCCGCCGCCTCTCGCGGGGATGCAAGCAGCAAGGCTGGCCTAATAGAAGCACGGGTGGCAGCCTTGGCGCGCCGCTGCCGGCGGCCGTCGCCGCGCGGCGCCCGGGAAGAAGCAAAGCATTGCGCCGGGCCGCGCGGCGTGCCAAGGACTGGGGACGCCATGGCGGCGCGCGCCGGGCCGGGTTGCGGCTGGCACCTTCGGGACGCGGCCGGACGGCGGAGGAAGCGGGGTGGCGGTGTGGCAAGTGACTCAATATGGATGACCGGCCGGGGAACCTGAAACCGCCGGAGGGCCGGGCGCTGCGCCCGCCGCCGGGCGCCGCGGTGACACAGCGGCCGCTTTGGCGCCGCCTCCTGTGGCCGACCGTCGGCATCCTGCTGCTGGCGTTGCTCGCCTGGATCGTGTTACGCCCGCATCCGCAGCCGACGCGCTTCGGCCGGTTCGCGGTCACCGGCGCGATGCCGATCGTCGCCGCCGCCGCGGTAAAGGGCGACATGCCGGTGACGCTCAACGCGCTCGGCACGGTGACGCCGCTGATCACCGACACCGTGGTGACGCAGATCAACGGCCAGCTCGTGCAGGTCGCCTTCAAGGAAGGCCAGGAAGTCCAGAAAGGCGACTTCCTCGCGCAGATCGATCCGCGGCCCTACCAGGCCGCGCTCGAGCAGCTGCAGGGACAGCTGCTCAAGGACCAGGCGCTGCTGCTGGGCGCGCGGATCGACCTCGCCCGCTACCAGAAGCTCGCGGCGCAGAACTCCATCGCCCAGCAGCAGGCGGACGACCAGCTCTACCTCGTCCACCAGTACGAGGGCACGGTCAAATCGGACGAGGCGCAGGTCGACAACGCGAAGCTCAACCTCGACTACTGCCACATCGTCGCGCCGGCGACCGGCCGCATCGGCCTGCGGCTGGTCGATCCCGGCAATTATGTCCAGACGAACAATGCCACCGGCATCGCCGTCATCACCCAGATGAAGCCGATCTCGGTGATCTTCTCCTTGCCGGAGGACTACCTGCCGGAGGTGCTGAAGCGCATCTCGGCCGGCGCCACGCTGCAGGTGACCGCCTTCGACCGCAGCGGGCGAGAGAAGCTCGCCACCGGCAAGCTCGAGACGCTCGACAACCAGATCGACCCGACCACGGGCACGATCAAGTATCGCGCGATCTTCGACAACAACGACGAGGCGCTGTTCCCCAGTCAGTTCGTCAACATTCAGCTCCTGCTCGACACCATGAAGGGCGCCACGGTGATCTCGAACGCCGCGGTCCAACGCGGCGCGCCGGGCACTTTCGTCTATGTGGTGAAGCCCGACGACACCGTCACGGTGCAGAAGGTGACGCTGGGACCGAGCAGCGGCGAGGAGGTCGCCATCACCGCCGGGCTGCAGCCGGGCGAGCAAGTGGTGGTCGACGGCGCCGACAAGCTGCGCGAGGGGGCCAAGGTCAGGGTGGTCACGGGGAACACCACCGTCGGCGTCGCATCATCGCCCCAGGACCAGGAGAGTCAGGCCGACCCGGGGCAGCGAGAACACCGCCACCGGAGCCAGCAGTGAACCGGCCGGCCGAGGCGACCACGCTCGGCAGCGCATGAGTCCGTCGCGTCCCTTTATCCTGCGCCCGGTCGCGACGTCGCTGCTGATGGCGGCGATCATGCTCGTCGGCGCCATCGGCTATGATTTCCTGCCGCTTTCGGCGCTGCCGGAAGTCGACTACCCGACCATCCAGGTCCAGACCTTCTATCCCGGCGCCAGCCCCGACGTCATGACCTCGTCGGTGACCGCTCCGCTCGAGGTCCAGCTCGGGCAGATGCCGGGCCTCAACCAGATGTACTCGCAGAGCTCGGCCGGCGCGTCGGTGATCACGCTGCAGTTCAGCCTCGATCTGAGCCTCGACGTCGCCGAGCAGGAGGTGCAGGCGGCGATCAACGCGGCCGGCAACCTGCTGCCCTCGGACCTGCCGGCACCGCCGATCTACGCCAAGGTCAATCCCGCCGACGCGCCGGTACTCACGCTCGCAGTGACGTCGAAGACCATCCCACTCCCGCCGCTGCAGGATCTCGCCGACACGCGGCTGGCGCAGAAGATCTCGCAGCTCCCCGGCGTCGGGCTGGTGAGCGTCGAGGCCGGGCAGCGGCCAGCGGTGCGCATCCAAGCCGACACGCGAAAGCTCGCCGCCTACGGCCTCAACATCGACGATCTCCGCACCACCATCGCCAACGCCAACGTCAACACGCCCAAGGGCAATTTCGACGGGCCGGCGCGCGCCTACACGATCAACGCCAACGACCAGATCCAGAATCCCGACCAGTACAAGAACATCGTCGTCGCCTATCGCAACGGCGCGCCGGTGCTGCTCTCGGACGTGGCCCGGGTGGCAAGCGGCCCCGAGAACACCAAGATCGATTCATGGATGAACCTGGAGCCGGCGATCATCGTCAACGTGCAGCGCCAGCCCGGGGCCAACGTCATCCAGGTCGTCGACCGCATCAAGGCGCTGCTCCCGGAGCTGCAGACCTCGCTCCCCGCCGCGGCGACCGTGACGGTGCTGACCGACCGCACCACCACCATCCGCGCCTCGGTGCAGGACGTCGAGATCGAGCTGGGCCTCGCTGTCGTGCTGGTGGTGCTGGTGATCTTCCTGTTCCTGCGCAACGTGCCGGCGACGATCGTGCCCAGCCTCTCGGTGCCGCTGTCGATCGTCGGCACCTTCGCCGCGATGTACATGCTGGGGTTCAGCCTCAACAACCTGTCGCTGATGGCGCTCACCATCGCCACCGGCTTCGTCGTCGACGACGCCATCGTGATGATCGAGAACGTCGCACGCTACGTCGAGCAGGGGCACTCGCGGCTCAGGGCGGCGCTGATGGGATCGGAGCAGATCGGCTTCACCATCATTTCGCTCACCGTGTCGCTGATCGCGGTGCTCATTCCGCTGCTGTTCATGGGCGACGTGGTCGGACGCCTGTTCCGCGAATTCGCCGTCACTCTCGCCGTCACCATTCTCATCTCGGCGGTGGTGTCGCTGACGCTGGTGCCGATGCTTTGCGCCAAGCTGCTGAAGCCCCCCTCCGAGGAGAGCGCCTTCTTCCGCCGCTCGCAGCAATGGTTCGACGTCACCATCGAGCGCTACGGGCGCATGCTCGCCTGGGTGCTGGACCATCAGCCGATGGTGCTGATCGTCGCCATCGGCACGCTGGCGCTCACCGTCTTCCTCTACGTCGTGATCCCGAAGGGATTCTTCCCAGTGCAGGACACCGGCCTCATCCAGGCCATCACCGAGGCCGGCCAGTCGGTCTCCTACGACGCCATGGCCGAGCGCCAGGAGGCGCTCGCTGCGGTAATCCTCAAAGACCCGGACGTGGTGAGCCTCTCGTCCTTCATCGGCGTCGACGGCACCAACGCGACGCTCAACAGCGGCCGCTTCCTCATCAATCTGAAGCCGCGCGACGAGCGCGAGGCCAGCGCCAGCGAGGTGATCCGCCGGTTGAAGCGCGAGACCGCCAACGTCGCCGGCATCGCGCTTTACATGCAGCCGGTCCAGGACCTCACCATCGATACCACGGTGAGCCGCACCCAGTACCAGTTCGTGCCCGAGGACGCCAACCCGACCGAACTCGCGGCCTGGGTGCCGAAGGTCACCGACCGGTTGAAGCAGCTTCCCGAGCTCGAGGACGTCGCCAACGACGTCGAGGCGCACGGGCTCGCCGCCTATATCGCCATCGACCGCGACACCGCGGCGCGCTTCGGCATCACTCCCGCCACCGTGGACAACGCGCTCTATGACGCCTTCGGGCAGCGCATCGTCTCCACCATCTTCACCCAGTCGAATCAGTACCGTGTCATCCTGGAGGCCGACACCGCGCAGCAGCGCACGCTCACCACGCTCAGCTCGATCTATCTTCCCTCTTCGCTGTCGGCCTCGGGCCAGGTGCCCCTCTCCGCCATCGCGCATTTCGTGCAGGAGGAGGCGCCGCTCGAGATCGACCATCTCGGCCAATTCCCGTCCGCCACGATCTCGTTTAACCTGGCGGCCGGCGCCTCGCTCGGCGCGGCGGTCGACGCGATCAAGGCAGCCGAGCAACAGATCGGCCTGCCCACCAGCGTCTTCAGCACCTTCGAGGGCGCGGCGCTCGCCTTCCAGTCCTCGCTGCGCAACGAGCTGCTGCTCATCCTCGCGGCGATCGTCGCCGTCTACATCGTGCTCGGCGTGCTCTATGAGAGCTACATCCACCCCATCACCATTCTCTCGACCCTGCCCTCGGCCGGCATCGGCGCGCTGGTCGCCCTTATCATCGACGGCAGCGATCTCGACGTCATCGGCATCATCGGCATCGTGCTGCTGATCGGCATCGTCAAGAAGAACGCCATCATGATGATCGACTTCGCGCTCGACGCCGAACGCACCCAGGGCAAGTCGCCGCGCGACGCGATCTTCCAGGCCTCGCTGCTGCGCTTCCGGCCGATCATGATGACGACGCTCGCGGCGCTCTTCGGCGCGCTGCCGCTGATGCTCGGCACCGGCACCGGGTCGGAGCTGCGCCATCCGCTCGGCGTCACCATCGTCGGCGGCCTGATCGTGAGCCAGGCGCTGACGCTCTTCACCACGCCGGTGATCTACCTCGCCTTCGACCGGCTGGCGCGCCGCTTGCGCGGCCCGGCGACGCAGGAAAGTCCGGCCGAATGACCATCGCCGAGATCTTCATCCGGCGCCCCGTGGCGACGGTGCTGCTCACGCTGGGAGTGGCGCTGGCCGGCTTCATCGCCTTTTTCCTGCTGCCGGTCGCACCGCTGCCGCAGGTCGATTTCCCGACCATCGAGGTCCAGGCGCAGCTCCCCGGCGCCAGCCCCGAAACCGTCGCCACCAGCGTGGCGACACCGCTTGAGCGCCATCTCGGCACGATCGCCGACGTCACCGAGATGACGTCCTCGAGCTCGGTCGGCCAGACGCAGATCACGCTCCAGTTCGGGCTCGACCGCGACATCAACGGCGCCGCGCGCGACGTCCAGGCGGCGATCAACGCCGCGCGCGTCGATCTGCCGGTGGCGCTCAGGAGCAATCCGACGTACAAGAAGGTCAATCCTGCCGACGCTCCGGTCATGATCCTGGCACTGACGTCCGACACGATGGATCCGGGGCAGCTTTACGACAGCGCCGCGACGGTTCTGCAGCAGAAGCTCTCCCAGATCGACGGCATCGGGCAGGTGACCATCGGCGGCAGCTCGCTTCCCGCGGTGCGCGTCGAGCTCAACCCGCACGCGCTCTTCCACTACGGCATCGGGCTCGAGGATGTGCGCGCCGCGCTCAACGCCGCCAACGCGCACAGCCCCAAGGGCATCATCGAGGACGGCGTGCACCGCTGGCAGCTCTACACCAACGACCAGGCGTCCCAGGCGAGCCAGTACCGATCGCTCGTCGTCGCCTACCGCAACGGCGCGGCGGTGCGGCTGTCGGACGTGGCCGATGTCATCGATTCCGTCGAGAACGTCCGCAACGGCGGGATCGCCAACGGCAAGCCGGCGGTGCTGCTGATCCTCTACCGCCAGCCCGGCGCCAACATCATCGATACCGTCGACCGCGTCTACGCGCTGCTGCCCCAGCTCAAGGCATCGATCCCCGCCGAGATCGACATCACGCCGGTCATGGATCGCACCACCACCATCCGCGCCTCGCTGCGCGACGTCGAGCGGACGCTGGCGATCGCCGTCGTCCTCGTCGTCGGCGTCGTCTTCGCGTTCCTGCGCAACGCGCGCTCCGCGCTCATCCCGAGCGTCGCGGTCCCGACGTCGCTGCTCGGCACCTTCGGCGTCATGTATCTGCTGGGCTACAGCCTCGACAATTTGTCGTTGATGGCCCTCACGGTGGCGACCGGCTTCGTCGTCGACGACGCGATCGTGGTGCTCGAGAACATCACGCGCCACGTCGAAGCCGGCATGCCTCGCTTCCAGGCGGCGCTGCAGGGCGCGCGCGAGGTCAGCTTCACCGTGCTGTCGATGAGCGCCTCGCTGGTCGCCGTGTTCATTCCCATCCTGCTGATGGGCGGCATTCTCGGGCGGTACTTCCGCGAGTTCGCCATGACCCTGTCGATCGCCATCGCGGTGTCGCTGGTGATCTCGCTGACGACGACGCCGATGATGTGCGCCTATCTGATTCGTCACGAGGCGAAATCCGGGCATGGCCGGCTCTACCGCTGGAGCGAATGCGCGTTCGAGCATGTGCTGGCGCTCTACGAGCGCTCGCTGCGCTGGGCGCTGACCCACGCGCGGCTCACGATGCTGATCCTGCTCGGCGTCCTGGTGCTCAACTTCTACCTGTTCGAGATCATTCCCAAGGGCTTCTTCCCTCAGCAAGACACCGGCCGGCTCATCGGCGGCATCCAGGCCGACCAGAGCATCTCCTTCCAGGCGATGCGCAAGAAGCTGACGCAATTCATCTCGATCATCCAGAATGATCCCGACGTCACCTCCGTGGTCGGCTTCACCGGCGGCCGGCAGACCAATTCCGGCTTCGTCTTCATCACGCTGAAGCCCTTGTCCGAGCGCAGCCTCACGGCCGACCAGATCATCGGCCGCCTGCGGCGCAAGCTCGAGCGGGTCGCCGGCGCCCGGCTCTTCCTGCAGGCGTTCCAGGAGATCCGCGTCGGCGGCCGCGCCGCCAACGCCGAATACCAGTACACGCTGCAGGGCGACAATCTGCCCGACCTCTACGAGTGGGCGCCGAAGGTCGCCGACGCGCTGCAAAAGGAGCCGCTGCTCACCGAGGTCAACTCGGACCAGCAGCAGAACGGGCTCGAGACCGACCTCGTCATCGACCGCGACACGGCCGCGCGCCTCGGCATCACCCCGAGCCAGATCGACAACACGCTCTACGACGCCTTCGGCCAGCGGCAGGTGTCGACCATCTATGCCGCGCTCAACCAGTATCATGTGGTGATGGAGGTGGCGCCCGAGTACTGGCAGAGCCCGGATATGCTGAAGGAGATCTATGTCAGCACCGCCGACGGCGCGGTCACCGGCACGCAATCGACCAACGCCGTCATCGGCACGGTCAGCGCGCGTTCGAGCACGAATGCGACCGCGGCACAGATCACCACCAACGCCGCGCGCAACCTCATCGCCAACCAGATCGGCGCCACCGGCCACGGCAGCGCCAGCGCCTCCACCGGCGCCGCCGTGGCGACCGCCGCCGAGACCATGGTCCCGCTGGCCGCCTTCACCCACTACGGCCCCGGCAAGACGCCGCTCGCCATCAACCATCAAGGACCCTTCGTCGCGACCACGATCTCCTTCAACCTCGCCCCCGGCAAGTCGCTGAGCGACGCGGTGGAGGTGATCGACCGGGTGATGAACGAGCTGCACGTGCCGGCTTCGATCCATGGCAGCTTCCAAGGCACCGCGCGCGTTTTCCAGGAATCGCTCGCCAATGAGCCGCTCCTGGTCGCGGCGGCGCTCCTCGCCGTCTATATCGTGCTCGGCATCCTCTATGAGAGCTACATCCACCCGATCACGATCCTGTCGACGCTGCCGTCGGCCGGGCTCGGGGCGCTGCTGGCGCTGATGGCGCTCAACACGGAGTTCAGCATCATCGCGTTGATCGGCGTCATCCTGCTGATCGGCATCGTCAAGAAGAACGCCATCATGATGATCGACTTCGCCCTCGACGTGGAGCGCAGCCAGCGCCTCTCGCCCCAGGAGGCGATCTACCAGGCCTGCCTGCTGCGCTTCCGTCCGATCATGATGACCACCTTGGCCGCGATGCTGGGCGCGGCGCCGCTGGCGCTCGTCACCGGCGACGGCGCCGAGCTGCGCCAGCCGCTCGGCATTTCGATCGTCGGCGGCCTCGTCGTCAGCCAGCTGCTGACGCTCTACACCACGCCGGTGATCTATCTCTACCTCGACCGCTTCCGTCTGTGGACCCGCGGCCTGTGGCGGAGCAGCCACCCGGATCTCTCCGGAGATCCCCTGGCGGAGCCGGGCGAATGAAGCGAATTTTGACCCTCTCGGCGCTGGCGCTCGCCGCCGGCTGCACCGTCGGCCCGGACTACCAGCGTCCTTCGGCGCCGGTCCCGTCCGCCTACAAGGAGGCGGGATGGAAGACCGCCACGCCCGAGGACGGCGCCAATCGCGGCGATTGGTGGTCGATCTACGGGGATCCCGTGCTCGACGGACTCGAACGGCAGATCGACGTCTCGAACCAGACGCTGAAGGCGGCCGAAGCGGCCTATCGCGAGGCGCGCGCCGTCGTCGCCGAGGCGCAGGCCGGCTATTACCCGACCATCAGCCTCACCGGCTCGGGCACGCGTTCCCACGAGGGGAGCGGCGTCGTCTCCAGCGAGGGCGCGGGCCGCACCGGCGTCACCTCGAGCACGGTCAATCTCGGCGCCGCGGCCACCTGGGACATCGATCTCTGGGGCCGCATCCGCCGCACGGTCGAGAGCGACGTGGCGAACGCCCAGGCGAGCGCCGCCGACCTCGCCAATGCGCGGCTCTCGGCGCAAGGCCAGCTCGCCACGCTCTATTTCGAGCTGCGCGCCGCCGACGAGCAGACGCGCCTGCTCGACGCGTCGGTCCAGGCCTTCACCCGGTCGCTCCAGATCACGCGCAACCAGTATGCGGCCGGCGTTGCCGCGCAGACCGACGTCGTCACCGCCGAGACGCAGCTCGAGCAGACGCGGGCGCAGCTCATCGCCGTCGGCGTGCAGCGCGCGCAGTTCGAGCATGCGATCGCCGCGCTGGTCGGCAAGCCGCCGGCCGACCTCTCTGTTGCGCCGGCGGCCATGCCGCCCGATGTGCCGGCGCCGCCCGCCGGCATCCCGTCGGCGCTGCTCGAGCGGCGTCCCGACATCGCCGCCGCCGAGCGGCTGATGGCGGCGGGCAATGCGCAGATCGGCGTCGCGATCGCGGCCTATTATCCGGACCTCACGCTCTCGGCCTCCTACGGCTTTGCCAGCAGCGGCCTCTCCAACCTGCTGCGCGCCTCCAACAGCCTGTGGTCGCTGGGGCCGAGCCTCGCGGAGACGGTCTTCGACGCCGGCCTGCGCAGCGCGCAGGTCGCCGCGGCGAGAGCCACTTACGACCAGACCGTCGCCACCTATCGCCAGACCGTGCTCACCGCCTTCCAGCAGGTCGAGGACGAGCTCGCCGCGCTGCGCATCCTGGCGCAGCAGGATGTGGTCGAGAAGAACACGGTTCGTCTGGCGCGCGAGGCGGAGCAGCTGACGCTGAACCAGTACCAGCAGGGCACGGTCGCCTATACCGCCGTGGTCACCGCACAGACCACCAGGCTCACCAACGAGGAAACGGCGCTGTCCATTCTGCAAAGCCGCTTCGTCGCCAGCGTCGCGCTGGTCGAGGCGCTGGGCGGCGGCTGGAACGCGGCCGACCTGCCGAGCCCGGAGCAGGTGAAGGAGGATCGCCCGGCCGAGGCGACCCGGTGAGCCCGCCCTAGGCGGCGGGCGTCTCGCCCTTGCGCGCCGCGGCGGCTTGGATGCGGCGCTTCAGCCGGCGCGCCTCGAGGTCGAGCTTGCTGTCGGGGGTGCCGAGGAGATAGGCGTCGATGCCGCCATTATGCTCGATGGTGCGGATGCCGCGGGTCGACAGCCGGAGCCGCACCGGCGCGCCGAGCGCGTCGGAAAGCAGCGAGGTCCGCTGCAGGTTCGGCAGGAACCGGCGCTTGGTCTTGTTGTTGGCGTGGCTCACATTGTGGCCGACCTGAACGCCCTTGCCGGTGATGATGCAGCGTCTCGCCATGACCGCCCTCGAACAACGATGACGGCCCCTTGGGGTCAAGGGGCCGCGCGGAGAGCGGGTTTTCTAGGGCAAGCCGGGCCGGGCGTCAAGAATGCGCTGCCCGGCCGCGAAACGCCCTGAGCGCCGCCCTGGCCGCCGCCGTGGGCGTGATCTCGCCCGAGGCCGCCTGCGCCTCGAGCCGGGCGAGCTTCGCCGCCGCCTTGGCGTCGGCGCGGAAGAGGTCCATCAGCCCCTCGCCGATCTCGCTCCAGAGATGCGCGCGCGCCTGCTCGGCGCGGCGGCGCTCGACCGCGCCGGCGGCCTTGAGCGCGGCGATGCGGCGCTCGACGGTGCGCCACAGCGCGTCGATCCCCTGCCCTTCCAGCGCCGAGACCGCGATCACCTCGGCCGCCTCCGAGGCGGCCGGGCGCAGCAGGCGGAGCGCGTGGCGATAGTCGGCGACGGCGCGCAGCGCCGCCGGCTTCAAATCGCCGTCCGCCTTGTTGACGACGACGAGGTCGGCGAGCTCGACGATGCCCTTCTTGATGCCCTGGAGATCGTCGCCGCCGCCCGGCGCGAGCAGCAGCAGGAAGAGGTCGACCATGTCGGCGACCGCGGTCTCGGACTGGCCGACGCCGACGGTCTCGACGATGACCACGTCGAAGCCCGCGGCCTCGGCGACCAGGATGGCCTCGCGCGTCCGCCTGGCAACGCCGCCGAGCGTGCGTCCCGCCGGCGACGGGCGGATGAAGGCCGCCTCGCGCCGCGCCAGCTCGGCCATGCGCGTCTTGTCGCCGAGGATCGAGCCGCCGCCGCGCTTGGAGGAGGGATCGACCGCGAGCACGGCGACACGGTGGCCGGCGCCGATGACGGCGAGGCCGAAGGCCTCGATGAAGGTCGATTTGCCGACGCCGGGCGCGCCGGAGATGCCGAGTCGCATCGACTTGCCGGTGGCGGGCAGGATCGCCGCCAGCAGCTCTTCCGCCTGGGCGCGGTGGTCGGCGCGGGTCGATTCGACGAGGGTGATCGCCCGCGCCAGCGCGCGCCGGTCGCCGCCGCGGAGCGCGGCGGCGAGCTTCTTCACCTCGAGCGGAGCGGCCCCCATGCGGGCGTCAATAGCACGGAACCGAGGCGCGGCGGTACTGGCCGGCGTCGGCCGCCGGCTATTCCGCCACCGCCAGCGTGGCGGCGCGCTCGTCGGCCTCCTGCTGCTGGCGCGCCCACATCGCGGCATAGACGCCGCCGCGGGCGAGCAGCGAAGCGTGGTCGCCGCGCTCGACGATGCGGCCCTGGTCGAGCACCAGGATCTCGTCGGCCTTCACCACCGTCGACAGCCGATGGGCGATGACCAGGGTGGTGCGGCCGGCGGAGACCTCGTCGAGATTGGCCTGGATCTCCTGCTCGGTCTTGGTGTCGAGCGCCGAGGTGGCCTCGTCGAAGATGAGGATGCGCGGCCCTTTGAGGATGACGCGGGCGATGGCGACGCGCTGCTTCTCGCCGCCGGAGAGCTTCAGGCCGCGCTCGCCGACCTGGCTCTGATATCCGTCGGGCAAGGCGGCGACGAAATCATGGATGCGCGCGTGCCGCGCCGCCTCCTCGATCTCGGCGTCGCTCGCCCCCGGGCGGCCATAGGCGATGTTGTAGCGCACGGTGTCGTTGAACAGCACCGTGTCCTGCGGCACGACCCCGATGGCGCGGCGCAGGCTGTCCTGCGTCACCGCGCGCAGATCCTGCCCGTCGATGCGGATCGCGCCGCCGTCGACGTCGTAGAAGCGGAACAGCAGGCGCGCGATGGTCGACTTGCCGGCGCCGCTCGGACCGACGATCGCCACCGTGCCGCCCGGCGGCACGCGGAACGAGACCTCGTGCAGGATCGGCCGCCGCGGATCGTAGCGGAAAGAGACGCGGTCGAAGCTGATCTCGCCCAGCGTGACGCGGAGCGGCGGGGCGCCGGGACGGTCCTCGATCTCGGGGCGCACCGTGAGCAGGCGGAACATCGATTCGAGATCGGTCAGCGACTGCTTGATGTTGCGATAGACCATGCCAAGCACGTTGAGCGGCGAATAGAGCTGGACGAGGTAGGAATTGACCAGCACGAAATCGCCGACCGTCATGGTGCCGCGCGCGACGCCGAAGCCGGCGAGCAGCATCACCGTGACGAGGCCGGTGGCGATGATCACGCCCTGGCCGATGTTGAGTGCCGACAGCGTCGTCTGGCTCTTGACCGCGGCGCGCTCGTAGGCGCGCAGCGCCTTGTCGAAGCGCTCGGCCTCGTGCGCCTCGTTGGCGAAGTACTTCACCGTCTCGAAGTTGAGCAGGCTGTCGATCGCCTTGGTGTTGGCCTCGCTGTCGCGCTCGTTCATCTCGCGGCGGAACTTGATGCGCCAGTCGGTGACGAGGAAGGTGAAGGCGATGTAGGCGACGATGGTCGCCAGGGTGGCGAGCGCGAAGCTCGCCTCGTAGAAGCCCCACAGCACGGCACAGACGAGCAGGATCTCGAACAACGTCGGCAGCACGTTGAAGAGCATGTAGGAGAGCAGGAACTCGGTGCCGCGGATGCCGCGCTCGATGGCGCGCGAGAGCCCGCCGGTCTGGCGCTCGAGATGGAAGCGCAGCGACAGCGCGTGGAGATGGCGGAAGGTAGCCAGCGCGACGCGGCGCACCGCGCGCTGGCCGACCTTGGCGAAGACCGCGTCGCGCAGCTCGGCGAAGAGCTGGGCGCCGACGCGGGCGATGCCGTAGCCGACGACCAGCGCCACCGGCACCGAGATCGCGGCCGGGTGCCCCGGCGACAGCGCGTCGACCGCGCCCTTGTAGAGCAGCGGCACGTAGACGTTGATGAGCTTGGCGCCGACGAGGAAGAGCATCGACACCAGCACGCGCGCGCGCAGGCCCCAATCCGGCGGCCAGAGATAGGGTGCGAGATTGCGCACCGCCTTGAGCTCCTGGCGGAACCCGACCTCGGACGCCGGCCCGAGCTTCGGCGCCTTGATGCGCTCGCGTCCCATGCCTTTCATGACGGCTGGGACTCGCGTTGGGCGGCGGCGCGCCGGGCGAACGGCAGGCGCGCGGCCAGCGCCACCACCAGCGCCATGACCGCGGCGCCGGTGTAATAGGGCGCGTCGCGGCCGAAGCCCTGAAAGAGCGGGCCGGCGACGGCGGGCCCGAGGATGCGCGCGAGGCTGCTGCCCGATTGCGACACACCGAGGATGCCGCCGCGCTCGTCGATGTCGGCCTGCTGCGAGATGAGGCTGGTGATCGACGGGTTGAGCAGCCCCATGCCGAGCGCGAGCAACGTGTTGACCACCAGCAGCCGCCACAGCGCCAGGGCGAAAGGCAGGCCGGCGAGGCCGAGCGCGATCATGGCGGCGCCGCCGAGGATCAGCCTTCCCTCGCCGAAGCGCCGCGACAGCCGGCCGATGAGCCCGCCCTGCACCGCCACCAGCACCAGCCCGACATAGAGGAAATTATAGCCGACGGCGCGCGGCCCCCAGCCGAAGGCGCTGTTGGCCCAGAGGGCGAAGGTCGTCTCCATGCCGGCGAACGCGGTGACGGTGACGAAGAGCAGCACGATGAGCCGGCCCAACAGCGGACGCGTCAGCACGTCGCGCGCCACCTGCCAGCGACCCGGCCGCGGCGGCGCCTCGCGCGCCGATTCCGGCAGGCTCTCCTTGAGGCGCGCCAAGGCAACGAGGAAGGCGAGCGCCGACAGGCCGGCGGCGAGGAAGGCCGGCCGCGCCAGCGCCGCCGCGCCGGGATGGCTGCCGGCGACGAGCCCGCCCAGCGCCGGACCGACAGTGAAGCCCAGGCCGAAGGCGGCGCCGATCATGCCCATGCCCTTGGCGCGCGTCTCCGGCGTGGTGACGTCGCTGATATAGGCCTGGGCCGCGGCGATGTTGCCGGCGCCGGCACCGGCGAGGAGGCGCGCCGCGAACAGCATCCAGAGCGCATCGGCGAAGCCGAGCCAGAGATATGAACCGACCGAGGCGCAGAGGCTCAGCAGCAGCACCGGACGGCGGCCGAGCCGGTCGCTCAGCCGGCCGAGCAGCGGCGAGCAGAAGAACTGCGCCAGCGAGTAGCACGCCATCATCCAGGTGACCTCGGCCGGCGTCGCGCCGAAATGCACGCCGTAGAACGGCAGCAGCGGGATGATGACGCCGAAGCCGAGGAGGTCGATGAAGACGATCAGGAAAAGAATGCCCATCGCGCCCATAGATAGCGAGCTTCGGCGCGCGCGAACAGGGGCCGCCGGACGGCCCTGACCTCGAAGAGCCGCCGGCCATGGCGGCTGCTTTTTATTGATGCACCTTGCTGCAAAACGATGGTGGACCGGCAGCAAACGAAGGCCGCGCGCGCTACGCGGCAATCCGCTTCTTCTCGATGAGACGCAGGATCTCGCTCGCGGCGAGCGGGATGTTGGTGCCGGGACCGTAGATGGCGGCGACGCCGGCGGCGGCGAGGAACTCGTAGTCCTGCGGCGGGATGACGCCGCCGCAGACGACGAGAATGTCGTCGGCGCCCTGCTGCCGCAGCGCCCGGATCAGCTCCGGCACCAGCGTCCGGTGGCCGGCCGCCTGGCTCGAGACGCCGACGACGTGGACGTCGTTCTCGATCGCCTGGCGCGCCGCCTCTTCCGGCGTCTGGAACAGCGGTCCGACATCGACGTCGAAGCCGATATCGGCGAAGGCGGTGGCGATCACCTTGGCGCCGCGGTCGTGCCCGTCCTGGCCGAGCTTCACCACCAGCATGCGCGGGCGGCGGCCCTCGCTTCTGGCGAAGGCCTCGACCTCGCGCTGGATGCGCCGATAGCCTTCGTCGCTTTCGTAGAGCGCGCCATAGACGCCGGAGACCGAGCGGATGGTGGCGCGATGGCGGGTGAACACGGTCTCGAGCGAGTCGGAGATCTCGCCCACCGTGGCGCGCGCCCGCGTCGCCTCGATGGCGAGCGCCAGCAGATTGCCCGCTCCGCTCTTCGCCGCCTCGGCGAGCGCAGCGAGCGACGCCGCGACGCGCTTGCCGTCGCGTGTCGCGCGGATGCGCTGGAGGCGCGCCACCTGCTGCTCGCGCACCTTGGTGTTGTCGATGTCGAGGATGTCGACCTTGTCGGGCGTGTCGGATCTGTACTTGTTGACGCCGACGATGACCTCCTCGCCACGGTCGACGCGCGCCTGGCGCCGCGCCGCCGATTCCTCGATGCGGAGCTTCGGCATGCCGCTCTCGACCGCCTTGGTCATGCCGCCGAGCGCCTCGACCTCCTCGATCAGCGTCGAGGCCGCCGCGGCAAGGCTGTGGGTCAGGCTCTCGAGGTAGTAGCTGCCGCCCAGGGGATCGACGACATGGGGGATGCCGCTTTCCTCGGCAATGATGAGCTGGGTATTGCGCGCGATCTTGGCCGAGAACGGCGTCGGCAAGGCGAGCGCCTCGTCGAAGGAGTTGGTATGCAGCGACTGCGTGCCGCCGAGCACCGCCGCCATCGCCTCGATCGTCGTGCGGATGATGTTGTTGTAGGGGTCCTGCTCGGTGAGGCTGACGCCCGAGGTCTGGCAATGGGTGCGCAGCGCGAGGCTCGCCGGGTTCTTGGGATCGAAGCGCTTCATGAGCCGCGCCCAGAGAAGGCGCGCCGCGCGCAGCTTGGCGATCTCCATGAAGAAGTTCATGCCGATGCAGAAGAAGAAGGAGAGCCGCGGCGCGAAATCGTCGACCTTGAGCCCCTTGGACAGCGCGGCGCGGACATAGTCGAGCCCGTCGGCCAAGGTGAAGGCGAGCTCCTGCACCGCCGTCGCCCCGGCCTCCTGCATGTGGTAGCCGGAGATCGAGATCGAATTGAATTTCGGCATGTGCTTCGCCGTGTACTCGATGATGTCGGCGACGATGCGCATCGACGGGCCCGGCG
>JASHTP010000422.1 GCA_030040495.1 Alphaproteobacteria bacterium | reverse complement strand
CGCCGGTCACCAGCGCCACGCGCCCGGCCAGATCGAATGTCGCCATGAACGCCCGTCCCTCTCTTTCGGCGCGCCATCCTTGTCGGCGGTTCCGGCAGCGTCAAGGCCGCGACCCCGCGATGACGGGCCGATGCCTCTGTGGTCGCTGTTTCCTGGCGGCATTTCCGCGGCACCGGCGCTCGCCTGGCATGCTATGATCGTGGCGACCGCAGGAGCGCGCCATGCATATCGACATCATCTCGGACGTGATCTGCCCCTGGTGCTTCATCGGCAAGCGCCGTCTCGAGCGCGCGCTCGCGCTGCGCCCGGAGCTCGCCGCCGACATCACCTGGCGGCCATTCCAGCTCAATCCCGACATGCCCGAGGAAGGCATGGACCGCAGCGCCTATCTCGCCGCCAAGTTCGGCGGCGATGCCCATGCCGACCGCATCTATGCCAGCGTGCGCGAGGCCGGCGCCACCGTCGACATCCCCTTCGCCTTCGACCGCATCCGCCGCACGCCCAACACCCGCGACGCGCATCGCCTGATCCGCTACGCCGCCGCCGAGGGTCGCGCCGATCCGATGGTCGAGGCGCTGTTCCACGCCTATTTCATCGACGGGCGCGACATCGGCGACCACGGCACCCTGGCCGAGATTGCCGGCGAGGCCGGGCTCGACGCGCGCGAGGCCGGCGCCTGGCTGGAGAGCCCGGCCGAGCAGGATGCGGTGCTGGCGGAGGATCGCGGCGCGCGCCGGCTCGGCATCAACGCCGTACCCTGCTTCATCTTCGAGCGGCACTACGCCGTCTCGGGCGCGCAGGAGCCGGAATTCTTCCTGCCGGTCTTCGACCTCGTCCAGAACGGCGGCCAGCCGGTGGCGTAGGGCGGCGATCGCCGCCCGGCCGCTGCTTGACCCTCCCCGCCCCCGGCGATAGCGTCCGGCGAAAAGCGCACCAGGGAGGGATCAGCCCATGCCGTCCTTCGCCATCGCGCCTCTGACCGACCATACCGGCGCCGAAGTCACGGGGATCGACTTCACCGAGCCGGTCGATGCCGAGGCCCGTGCCAGCCTTGCCGCCGCCTTTGCCGAGCGGCACGTGCTGGTGATGCGCGACCAGCACTTCACGCCGGACCAGTTCAAGGCGGCCGCGCGCCTCTTTGGCGAGCTGCTGCAGCACGACAAGAAAGAGCACCACGTCCCGGGCCACCCCGACGTCTATTACGTCTCCAACGACGAGATCGTGAACGGCCGGCGCATCATTCCCGGCGAGACCTTCCACACCGACCACTCCAACCATCCCCGCCCGCCGAAGGCCACCATGCTGTTCGCGGTCGAGCTGCCGTCGCGCGGCGGCGACACGCAATATGTCAACATGCACGACGCCTATCGCGACCTGCCCGAGGACACCAAGCGGAGGATCGACGGGCTGAAGGCGGTGCATGTCTATTTGAGCAAGCACAGCCCGCGCCCGCTCGGCCAGATCAGCGAAGAGAGCCTGCGCGACGTGCCGCCGCCCGGCATTCACCCGCTGGTGCGCACGCACCCGGAGAATGGCCGTAAGGCGCTCTACCTCAATCCGGTGCGCATGGAATCGATCCTCGGCATGGCGGACGCCGAGGCGCTGGCGCTGATCGACGAGCTGATGCGCCACGCCACCCGGAAGAAGTACGAGTATCGACACCGGTGGCGCCCCGGCGACTGGGTGATGTGGGACAATCGCAGCGTCATGCACCAGGCCAACGCCGATTACGACATGAGCGAGCGGCGCTTCCTCTACCGCCTCATGCTCAAGGGCGAAGTGCCGAACTGACGCGGCGGGTCACGCGAGGACGCGCACCAGCTTCTGCAGGCTGCGCAGAGTTTTCGGTATGGGCTCTCCCGGGTGGACGTACTTCTCCCATGCGGTCCACGACACCTCGCCGACATAGAGATCGCCCCGCGAATCGACGGCGAGCCCGTGCGGCGCCATGAACTGCCCCTGGGGCAATCCGGACCGCTCGTCGACGCGGGAAATGAGCCGCCCGTCGCGGCCGAGGATGCTGATCCGCGGTCCGAGATTGGGAAAGTTCATGTTCACCGGCTGATGGGGCCCGAGCTCGCCGACATAGCAGACGCCATTGGCGCCGCCCTCCATATGGAGTGCGCAGGGCCGATGCAGATTGTTCCACTGCGCTTCGTAGGTGCCGTTGCCGTCGAAGACCTGGATGCGGTGATTTTCGCGATCGGCGACATAGACCCAGCCATTCGCGTCGCAGACGATGTTGTGCGGGATGTTGAACTGGCCCGGATCGGAGCCGCATTCGCCCCAGGAGAACAGCAATTTTCCGTCGGGCGAGAATTTGTGCACGCGGGCATTGGCGTACCCGTCGGAGACGTAGATCTCGCCCCGCGGCGACAGCGCCGTATGGGTGCAGCGGTTGAACGGCTCGCCGCTCATGAACTTGCTCGGCCGCCCGGGAATGCCGATCTCGAACAGCACCTTGCCTTCGAGCGTGCATTTGCGCACCGTGTGGTCGCCGTCATCGGTGCAGTAGAGCGCGTCGTCGGGCCCGATATGCAGCCCATGGGCGCGCTTGAAGAGTCTCTCGCCCCAGGAATTCAGGAGATTGCCGTCGCGGTCGAAGACCATCATCGGATGGTCACCGCGGTTGAACACATGGACGCGGTCGCGCCGGTCCACCGCCACCGCCGCGACATCGCCGAAGGCCCAGCCGGCGGGCAGCTTCGCCCAGTCGGCAACGATCTCGTAGCGATAGCCTCCGCCTCCGACGATGGATCCCGCCATGGCGACCTCCCTTTGGCCCGCCCCGGACCGGGTCCGGCAGCTTCTTGCCGAAGCGGCCAGCATACAGGCCGAACCGGCGATCGTCTCCCGCGCGCCGTCGCCTGAATTCTTCCTCCCGGCCTTCGACCGCGTGAAGAGTGGCGGCGAGCCGGCGGCACAGGCCGCCCGCCTCACCTCTCGGATTTCGTCGTGACGTCGGCCCCGAAAGCTTCGGAGAGGCGCCGCGCCGCTTCTGCGAGATTGCGGGCATGGTTCTGCAGCGCCTGGATCGACAGGCGCCAGACCGGACCCGAGATGCCGATGGCGCCCACCACCTGCCCGCTGAAATCGCGCACCGGCATCGCGGCGCAGCGCACCTCATGATCGAACTCGCCATCGTCGAAGGCGATGCCCGCGCGGCGCACCTCGTCGATCTCGCGTCGCAGCCGCTGCGGATCGGTGATGGTCTTGGACGTCAGCGGCTTCAGCTCGACGCGCGCGAGATACCGGTCGAGCTGGTCGGGACGCAGCGCCGCCAGGATCACCTTGCCCAGCGCGGTGCAATAGGCCGGGCGCACCACGCCGACGCGGTCGGTCAGCTGAAAGGCGCCGGGACCGGGCGTCCGCGCCATCACCACCACCGCGTCGCTCATGCGCGCGGCGAAGTGGCTGCTTTCGCCGGTCTCGCGCGCGAGATCGTCGAGCACCGGCGTCGCCATGCTGACCATTTCCATCTCGTCGAGCGCGCTCGCGGCCAGCGCGAACAGCGGGCGGCCGATCCGGTAGCGCTTGCTGTCCTTGATCTGCCGGAGATAGCCGAGCGACACCATCGTCTTGACCAGATGGAATGTCGTGCTGTTGTGCAGGCGCACCCGTTTGCTGAGGTCGGCGAGGCCGATGCCCTCGCGGTTGCGGGCGACTTCCTCGAGGATGGCGAAGGCGCGCCCGATCGACTGGACGCCGCCGCCGCGCGGCCGCTCCTCGCCATCGGGCCCGCTGTCGGAAATCCCGCCTTGGACGACGCGCGCGATCGGGCCGGGCGTCCGGCCCGGACGGCGAGTCTCGATGCTCGTCTTCGCTTTGGCGCGCGTTGCCAAGGGCTCCTCTCCGATCTCATCGGCGCTCGGCAGGTCTGTTCCAGGTCGAGCGTCGATGGAGTTGCGCAGGCTCGATACTACCAGCCGTGCCTCTCTCGGTCGCGGCTCGTCGCCGCGGCGAGGACGGGTGTTCCCCGTCGGGCCGCCACGACGCAGCGTTAGGTTAGCATCCGCCATTTCAAAATGGCAAATCGCCGCTCACATTGTCGGATAGCGATTGACAGGGCCGCGCGGAGACCTAAGACTTCCGGACCCGAAGCGAGGGCCGGCCGCGCTCGCTGATCGTCAACGCCAATCCGAGTCAAGGAAATGCTGCCGTCGTCAAGCGATGTCGTCGTGGTGGGCGCGGGAAACGCGGCGTTCTGCGCCGCGCTGGCCGCCGCCGAGCATGGCGTGTCGGTGCTCGTCCTCGAACGCGCGCCGGAGAGCGAATCCGGCGGCAACAGCCGCTTCACCGCCGGCGCCTTTCGCTGCGTCTATGACGGCGTCGAGGATTTGCGGGCGCTGATGCCGGACCTCACGGACCAGGAAGTCGCCAACACGGACTTCGGCACCTACACCCAGGAAAAATTCTTCGACGACATGGCGCGGGTGACCGAGTACCGCACCGATCCGGATCTCTGCGAGCTGCTCGTCACGCGCAGCAAGGAGACGATGCGCTGGATGCAGAAGAAGGGCATCCGCTTCATCCCGATCTATGGGCGGCAGGCCTACAAGATCGACGGCAAGTTCAAATTCTGGGGCGGCCTCACGGTCGAAGCCTGGGGCGGCGGGCCGGGGCTGATCGAAGCGCACACCGCCCTTGCGAAGAAGAACGGGATCGCCGTCGCCTACGACGCAAGGGCGCTGTCGCTGATCGCAGACGATGACGGCGTCAAAGGCGTCCGCGTCAAGCACAACGGCAAGACCGTCGAGGTCCGGGCGAAGTGCGTCGTGCTCGCCGCCGGCGGCTTCCAGGCTAACACCGAGATGCGGACCCGCTATCTCGGGCCCGGCTGGGAGCTGGCGAAGATTCGCGGCACGCGCTTCAACACCGGCGACGGCATCCGGATGGCGCTCGACATCGGCGCGATGGCGACCGGCAACTGGTCCGGCTGCCATGCGGTCGGCTGGGATCGCAACGCGCCGGAATTCGGCGACCTCTCGGTCGGCGACAATTTCCAGAAGCATTCCTACCCTTGGGGCATCATGATCAATGCCAACGGCGAGCGTTTCGTCGACGAGGGCGCGGATTTCCGCAACTACACCTATGCGAAGTACGGCCGCGTCATCCTGATGCAGCCCGGCCAGTTCGCCTGGCAGGTCTTCGACAAGAAGATCATCCCGATGCTGCGCGACGAGTACCGCATCAAGCAGGTCACCAAGGTGCGCGCCGACACGCTCGAGGAGCTGGTGAAGAAGCTCGACGACGTGAACGCCGACAAGGCGCTCGCGACCATCCGGGCCTACAACAAGGCGGTGCGGACCGACATCAAGTTCGATCCGAACGTCAAGGACGGCCGGCGCACGGAAGGGCTCGCGGTCAACAAGTCGAACTGGGCCAACACGATCGACGAGCCGCCTTTCGAGGCCTATGCGGTAACCTGTGGCATCACCTTCACCTTCGGCGGGCTCAAGATCGACACCACCGCCCGCGTGATGGATTCCGACGGGCGGCCGATCCCGGGGCTGCATGCCGCCGGCGAGTTGGTCGGCGGTCTCTTCTACTTCAACTATCCCGGCGGCACGGGCCTGATGGCGGGCTCGGTGTTCGGCCGGATCGCCGGCACGACCGCCGGCCAGCGCGCCGCGCAGATGCGGTCGTGAGCGCGGGCCGCGGCCATCATCGGGCCCGGACCGCCGCGCCGGACGCAACGCCGCGACGGCGCGCTAGCGCGGCTCCTCGTCGACGACCGGCGAGGTCACGACGATGAAGACGAGGTCGATGAGGCCGGTGTTGCTGATCGAGTGCGGCACCCCCGGCGGCAGGTAGATCACGTCGTGCTTGCGCACGACCTGCGTCTTGTCGCCGACTTCCATCAGCCCCTCGCCTTCGAGCACGTGATACACCTGCTCCTGGATCTTGTGGCTGTGCCGTTCGACGTAAGCCATGGGCTGGTACATCGAGATGCGGTAGTCGAGCTGCTTCGAGCCCAGCGTTTCCGGCATCACGAGCGGCTTCGACAAGGCGCCGCCGACATGGTTCGGAAATTGGCGCCACGGCGTCTCGGCGATGTTCTTGATCGAAGCCTGACGATCGTCCCTTGGCATGACGGACCTCACTTCGCTGGCGCCGTGCCGGGCAGCCAGCGCTGACCGAACACCGGCTCTTTGTACGGGGTCGGCGGCAATTCCCACGCGCCCGTCGCCGGCGGGCGGATCTCGGCGTCGACGTGCACGTCGAGCACGCAAGGCTTGTTGGATTTCACCGCATGCTCCAGCGCCGCTTTGAGATCCTGCGACCTGGTCACCGTGACCGCATTGACTCCGCACGACCTCGCCATCAGGGCGAAATCCGGATTGTAGGGCTTCTTGTTCTCGCCCTGGTGGAACATGGTGCCGTGCTCGCGCCCGCCGAACATGCCGAGCTGGATGTCGCGGATCGAGACCCAGCCGAAATTGTTCCAGATCACCCAGACGACGGGAATGTCGTATTCCACCGCCGTGCACAGCACATGCGGCACCATGGTGAAGCACCCGTCGCCGGCGATCGCGACCACGGGCTTGTCGGGCGCCGCGAGCTTGGCGCCGAGCGCGCCGGCCGTGCCGAAGCCCATGCCGGAGAAGCCCCAGGAATTGAGCATGGTCTGCGACTTCCGCGCATTCCAGAACTGCATGTACCAGTTGTGGTTGACGCCGACGTCGCAGGCGAGGATCGCGTCATCCGGCAGCACCGCCTGGCAATCCGCCACGACGCGCTCCGGCCTGATAGGGGAGGCGTGAATGTCGAAATTGGGCTTGATGAACTTGTCCCACTCCGCGCGCCACTTGGCGATGTCGGCGAGCCACGCCTTGGTGTCGCCTTCCTCGTCGCTGCGCCGCTCGAGCTCGGCGAGCAATTGCCGAAGGAAGGTGCGCGCATCGGCAAGGATGCCGAGGTCGGGCGGATAGTTGCGGCCGAGCTCGGCCGGATCGACATCGACATGGACCAGCCTGGTCGTCGGGAAATTCCATGAATAGCCCGGTATCCAGGAGGAGGCCGACCGGTCGTCGAACCGCGCGCCCAGCGCGATGACGAGATCGGCGCGGCGCCCCGCTTCGTTTGCCGGATATGCGCCGTTGCGACCGATGAACCCGAGCGACAGCGGATCGGTCATGTCAAAGCAGCCCATGCCGTTGGGCGAGGAGATCACCGGAATGCCGAGCTTCCTGGCGAATGCGCTCAGCTCCCGGCTCGCCTCCGACAGCGTCACGCCGTGGCCGATGAAGAGGACCGGCCGTCGCGCGCGCCGAACGAGGTCGAGCGCGCGCGCGACCTCTTCCGGCGACGCGCCGCCGCGCTGCGTGTTGAAGGGCGGCGCAGGCGGCGGCATCTCGACCTCGTCCTCTTCTTGGAAGACGTTGAACGGGACGTCGACATTCACCGGACCGGGACGCCCGGAGAGCATCGTGGTCATCGCCTGACGCAGCGCCAGCGGCAGCATGTCGACGCGCGTCGGCTGGAAGCTGCGCTTCACCACCGGCCGCACGATGTTCACGAAGTCCGCCTGGAAATGCCGGTTGACCTCCTGGAAGGGGCTGCGGTTGAACTGCGAGGTCGGCACGTTCGCGGTGATCGCCAGCACCGCCGAGGAATCGCTGAGCGCCGTCGCCAAGGGCATGATGATGTTGCACGAGCCCGGCCCGCACGAGGTCAGCGTCGCGACCGGCTTGTGCTTGACGCGGAAATAGGCGTCCGCCATGTGGGCGGCGACCTGCTCGTGGCGCGGCGAGATCAGCGTGATGCGGTCGCGCGCCTCATAGAGCGGATCCAGCATCCCGACATTGCCGTGGCCGCAGATGCCGAAGACGTAGGGGATGTCGTTGGCGATCAGGTAGTCGGTGATGAGCTCGGCGCCTTTCATCTTCGGCATTGTCACTCCCTGCCCGGCCTACGGGCTTATCCACGGGATCGGATTGGACGGCGTCGCCATTTGCCACATTGTAAATTGACATCCGGCAATATGAAAATATTAATTCCCCCTTCGCTGCCGCTGCGGCAGCCGGGGTTCGGCGAGCCCGGCGTCTCAGCCGCAGCTTCCGCGTTTCGGCGCCGCCGCGCTCCGTCGGTCGCGGGCTGCTCGAGCGGCATTGCCCGGGCGCCGCGCCGGCCCACTCTGCCCGGACTGGCGCGAACTTCAATGACGCGGTAGGTAATCGATCTTCGGTTTGACTCGTTTCGGCACGCGACGCCGCATGGCGCCGCGGCCGGCTTCGCTAAAGCCCGAGATAAGCGCGCCGGATCTCGGGCATGTCGGCCAGAGCCTCAGGCGGGCCGTCGGTGAAGAGCTTGCCCTCGGCGACGACGTAGGCGTGATCGCTCAGCGCAAAGGCGAGATGCACGTTCTGCTCGACCAGCACGATGGTGAGGCCGTCGTCCCTCAGCAGCTTCAGCGTCTCGAACAGCTGATGGAGCACGACGGGCGCGAGCCCGAGCGACAGCTCGTCGACCATCAGGATCTCAGGATCGGACATGAGCCCGCGCGCGATCGCCAGCATCTGCTGCTCGCCGCCCGACAGCGTTCCCGCCCGCTGGCGGCGGCGCTCGGCGAGCCGCGGGAAGAGGGTGAAGCAGCGCTCGAGATGGACGGCGAAGCTGCGGCTCGCGCGCTTCGAGTAGCCGCCCATCTCGAGATTCTCCGCGACCGTCATCTCGGCGAAGAGCTGGCGGCCCTCCGGCACGAGCACGAGTCCGCGCGCCGCCTTGGCGTGCGCCGGAAGCCGCGTCACGTCCTCGCCGTTGAAGAGGACGCGCCCGCCCGAGGGCCGCAGCGCGCCGACCACCGCCCGCAAGGTCGTGGTCTTGCCCGCGCCGTTGGCGCCGACGAGGGTGGTGAGCGCCGAGCGCCGGGCTTGGAACGAGATGCCCCACAACACCTGCACCTCGCCATAGCCCGCCTCGAGCCCCTCGACCGAGAGCAGCGCGTCGCTCATGCCCGCGTCTTGCCGGCGAGCTCCCGGGCAAGCGCGGGATCGCCGAGATAGGCCTCGATCACCTGGGGGTCGTTGGCGACCGAAGCGGGCGTCCCTTCCGCCAGCCTCTTGCCGTAATTGAGCACGACGATGCGGTCGGAAAGGCTCATGATCGCCTGCATCAGATGCTCGATGATGAGGATGGTGATGCCGCGCTCGCGCAGGCGGCGGATGACGCCGATCATGCGCTCGACCTCGGTCGGATTGAGCCCGGCGAGCACCTCGTCGAGGAGCAGCAGGAGGGGCTGCGCCGCGAGCGCGCGGGCGAGCTCGAGCCGCTTCTTGCCGGCGATGGTGAGCTGCGCCGCTGGCGTGTCCAGCCGGTCCTCGAGCCCGACGAACACGGCGGCCTCGCGCGCCGCCTCCTGCGCCCGCGCGCGCGGCAAATTCTCGCGGCCGAAGCAGGCGCCCACCGCGCAGTTCTCGAGCACCGTCATCGCCTCGAGCGGCTGCACGATCTGGTGCGTGCGCGCCAGCCCGAGGCGCGCGACGCGATGCGGGCTCGCGCCGGTGATGTCCGCGCCGCAGAACCTCACCCGTCCCGCATCGGGCCGGAAGACGCCGTTGATGAGGTTGAAGAGGGTCGATTTCCCGGCGCCGTTGGGACCGATGAGGCCGAGGATCTCGCGCTCCTCGATGACGAAGCTGAGGCGGTCGACGGCGCGCACGCCACCGAAGCTCTTGCCCACCTCCTGGACCTCGAGGATCGCCGTCATTCGAGCAGGCTCCTCAAGCGCGGCCAGCGCCCGTAGAGCCATCCCATCAATCCCCCGGGCAGGAACAGCACGATGATCAGCAGGAGCGAGCCCGCGATCACCAGCTGAAAATTCGAGAAGGTGTCGGAGGTGAGGAGCCAGCCGCGCAGCTCCTCGTAGAGATAGGCGCCCAGCGCCGGGCCGGTGACGGTGCCCTGCCCGCCCAGCATGATGATGACGATGGCCTCGGTCGAGAAGGTCAGGTCAAACGCGTCCGAAGGCTGGATGAAGGCGCTCTTGAAGAAGTAGAGTCCGCCGGCGAGCGCCGGCAGGAACGCCGTGAGGCTGTAGGCGAGCGCCTTGTAGCGCCGCGTCGGCACGCCCAGCACCTGCGCCGCGTCCTCGTTCTGCCCGATGGCGAGGAGCCCGAGCCCGAACTTCGACCGCTTCACCGCATAGCTCAGGTAGAGCGACGCCCCCATGATGGCGACGAGCAGAAAATAGACGATCCACAGCGCCGCCATCGGTCCGCCCAGGGGCTTGAACATCGTCACCGGCAGGTAGAGTCCCGACGAGCCGCCGAAAGGCGTGAAATTCTCGACAAAGGCCTCCACGCCCTCGTTGACGCCGATGGTCGCGAGCGCGAAATAGGCGCCGCGCAGGCGCAGGATGCCGAGGCCGAAGACGAGCGCCAGCAGGCTCACCGCCGCCCCCGCGGCGAAGAGCGCCACCGGCAGCGGCCAGGCCGGCGCGCCCATGAGATAGACGCAGAGATAGCCACCCAGCCCGAAGAACACGATGCTGCCGAAATTGACGTAGCCGGCATAGCCGAGCACGACGTTGAGGTTGGTCGCGAGCGTGATGTAGACGGTGGCGAGCACCAGGCTCTCGCGCAGCTCGACATTGTTGCCGATCGCGGGAGCGGCCGCGAAGACGGCGACGACCAGGGCGATGACCCAGAAGAACGGACGGCGCAGCACGTCTAGGAGCGCCTGAGCGCGAAGACGCCGCGGGGAAACGCGATCAGCACGGTGACGAAGAGCGCGAACTCGATGACGAGCGTCCAGCTCACCGGGATGAACGGCGTCACCAGCCCCTCGAGCAGGCCGAGCGCGATGCCGCCCAACAGCGCTCCCGTCGGATTGCCGAGCCCGCCCAGGACGATGACGACGAAGCTCTTGAGCTGATAGGCATCGCCGGAGAGCAGGGTGAACGGGAAGAGCGTCGCGATCAGCATCCCCGACACGCCGGCGAGCGCCACGCCGAGCGCGAAGGCGAGCGCCAGCACCCGCGTCGTCGGGATGCCCATGAGCTCGGCCGCCTGGCGGTTGCCGGCGACGGCGCGGATCGCCTTGCCGAGCCGCGTGCGATAGAGAAAGACGTAGAGGCACGCGGCGATGACCGCCGTCAGTGCCGCCGCCAGGAGGTGCGTCCCCGGAAAGGTGTAGCGCTGCCAAGTCACGCCCGGAAACGACACCGGCACGTTGAAGAGCACCGTGCCCCAGACCGCCGTGCCGAGCCCGATCAGCACCAGATTGACCGAGAAGGTGGACAACAGGCTCATCAGCGGCGCCCGGCCGATCATGCGGTGGACGGCGATCCAATAGAGCGCGAGCCCGACCAGGAACCCGCCTACCAGCACCGGCAGGAGCGTCGCGTAGGGGGTGATGCCGAGCACGCTCGTCAGGAGATAGAGCGCGAACATGCCGGCAACGATCATCGAGCCGTGCGTCAAATTGACGACGTCCATGACGCCCCAGATGAGGGTCAATCCCATCGCGGCGAGCCCGTAGACCGAGCCGACGAGCACGCCGTCGATGATCGAAGCGATGATGCCGAAGAGGGACATGGGCGACCGCGCGCGACGGAAGGGGCGCGGCCGCCCCTTCCCCGCGGAGCGTCAGTGCGACGGGATCGGATAGAGCAGCGGGGCCGAGGCCACGTCGCTCGGCCATACCACTTGCCGGGTGAGCTTGCCGTTCTGCTCCACCCATTGCGCCACGACCATCGCATGAGCGAGCTGCATGCCATGATCGCTCGGGTCGGTCGCGAACTTGACGTGCCCGAAGAAGATCGTGGCGTCGGTCTTGTTGAGCGCCGCCGCCACCTTCTCGGGATCGATCGAGCCCGCCTGTTCGATGGCATGCTGGAGGATCATGCCGCCGGCATAGCCGGAGGCCGAATGGTAGTC
>JASHTP010000421.1 GCA_030040495.1 Alphaproteobacteria bacterium | reverse complement strand
GTGTCGCTGATCGTCTTGGCATAGGCCGGGATCGTGAGTTCCATGACAAGAACCTCCTTCGGGCTCGTTCTTGCCATTAACAGAACGTTAACCCGGCGGAGAAGCCAAGGCCTTTTGTGTAAAATATTAGAAGCATTTTATTAATTCAGCGGAATGACCGGCTGCGATCACTCTAAGGCCATCGAGTTACAGCGATTTTTATGTCGCCCAGTATTAACCTTCCTCTCGAATGCGCAACACGTTGGTCTGGCTGATATTCGCAATCCGCACGAATCCTCGGTGAAGCGCCGCCTTTGCCCCGGGCCGGCGCGGCTGGACTGAGGCGTGCGATCGGTGTAGGCAGGTCGCAGGCAACGAGGGAGCGAACCCGCCATGGCAATCCCGGTCGATGAGCTCAAGCGGCGCGCGCGGCCGCGCGGCCTGCCGTTCCGCGTCAACAAGATCGGCCATGTCGTGCTCAATGTGAGCGACCTCGCGCGCTCCACCCGCTTCTACACCGAGCTGCTCGGCTTCGAGGTGTCGGACGTCTATGGCGACACGATGATGCCGGGCGGCATGGTTTTCCTGCGCTGCAACGGCGATCATCACGGCGTGGCGCTGGTCGGCGGGCTCGACGGCCCGGCACGCGGCGACGGGTTCCACCACATGGCCTTCGAGGTGTCGAGCCTCGACGAGGTGGTGCGCGCCCGCGACCATCTGCGCCGGCACGGCGTCGCCATCGATTTCGAAGGCCGCCGGCGCGCCGGCTGCCAGATCGCCGTCGAGTTCCGCGACCCCGACGGATACCGGCTCGAGATCTATTGGGGGATCGACCAGATCGGCAGCGACGGCAACGCCCGCCCGGCGGCGGAATGGCAGGGGGCGCGCTCGCTGGAAGCGGCGATCGCCGAGCCGGTGCGCGGCCAGGATACGAGCCTGCGCGACCCCGCGCTGCTGGCGAAGTAGCCGCTAATACGGCACCGGCCGGGTCACCTGCACCGGGATGCCGTCGCGCTTGGTCTCGGCCAGGTGGATGGTGTACCAGTCGAGCCGGTAGACGTCGCCGCCGGCGGCCTTGGCGACGAGATCGTCGGCATCGATGGCGAGCGGCGAGCGCGGCACTCCTTCCGATTCCAGCGCGTCCACATCCTGCTGGGTCGGATGGACCTCGAGATAAAGCTCGCCGCCGGACCAGCCGGCCTTCGCCGGCTGGTTCACTACGGTCACCGGCGTGCCGATCGCCACCGCGCGATAGAGCCAGGCGATGTCGTCCGGATAGAGGCGGATGCAGCCATGGCTGTCGCGGCGCCCGATGCTGTAGGGCTTGTTGGTGCCGTGCACCGCGTAACCCTTCCAGCCGAGATAGAGCGCGAAATCGCCCATCGGATTGTCCGGGCCGGGAGGAACCAGCGCCGGAAGGTCGGGGTTTTCGTCATGCTCCGACTGGGTCGGGATCCAGACGGGATGGGGGCGCTTGGCGGCGACCACCGTGTGTCCGACCGGCGTCTCCTTGCCTTCGCCGCCGATGCCGATGGGAAAGCTGCGCGGCTCGCCCTTGGCCGGATAGTAATAGAGCCGCAGCTCCGGCAGGTTGATGACGATGCCGCGATGCGGCGCATCCGGCAGCACATGCTGGGTCGGCACCACGATCTTCCGGCCGCCGCCGGGCATCCAGGGATCGATGCCGGGATTGGCGGCGCGGATCTCGACATAGCCGGCATCGTACTCGCGGGCGATGTCGAGCAGCGTGTCGGATTCGCGCGTGACGAAAAGCGTGGGAATGCCGATCATCTGCGGCGGCGGCGCAGGCTTCTGCGCCGCCATCGTCAGCAGGATGGCGGCCGCAATCAGCACCAGGCGCCGCTTGCCCATCGCCGCCATGTCTCACGCTCCTGCCTGTCGCCAGCAAAATATGCCTGGCCATTCCGGGCATTGACCAATATCAATGCCGATCGTCCCCGGTTCGGCGAGAAGGGCCACGGTAAAGGACCCGTTCCCCATGTCCCTTGGCGACCGCTGCCGCTCACTGGCCGCCGGCCTCCTCGTCCTTCTCGCCCTGCAGGTCGCGCTGCCGGCCGTTTCGGCCGAGCTCGGGAAGGCCGACCGCGTCCTGGTGCTCAAGTCGCAGCGCCGGCTGCTGCTGCTGCGCGGCGACATTGTGCTTAAATCCTACCCGATCGCGCTCGGCCGTCACCCCAAAGGGCCGAAGCGGCGGCGCGGCGACGGACGGACGCCCGAAGGGGATTACATCATCGACTACCGCTTCACCGACACGCCCTACCACCTGGCGCTGCACATCTCCTATCCCAACGCGGCCGACGTGGCGCGCGCCCGGGCGCGCGGCGTCAAGCCCGGCGACGATATCCTGATCCACGGCATGCCGGAGCGCTACGGGCATCACGATCCCGTGCGCTTCTTCCGCGACTGGACCGACGGCTGCATCGCCGTCGGCAATATCGCGATCGAAGAGATCTGGGACGCGGTCGACGACGGCACGCCGATCGAGATCCGGCCGTGAGCGGCGAGAGCGACAGCCATGGATGAGCAGGGCGAGACCGTCGCCTTCCTCTCCCTGGGCGCGAGCTACGGCCTCCCCGCCGCCACGGTCGAGCAGATCGTCACCCATTGCTCGCGCGTCTTCCTCGTCGGCGAGCGCGCCTACAAGCTGAAGCGCGCCGTCCGCTTCTCCTATCTCGATTATTCGACGCTGGCGCTGCGCGAGCGTTTCTGCCGCGCCGAGCTCGCGGTCAACCGCCGTACCGCGCCGGACATCTATCTGCGGCTGCGTCGGGTGACGCGCAACGCCGAGGGAGGCCTCGCCCTCGATGGGGAGGGCGCTACCGTCGACTGGCTCCTGGAAATGCGGCGCTTCCGCGAGGAGGATCTCTTCGACCGCATGGCGGCGGCGCAGCGCCTGACGCCGGCGCTGATGCGCGATCTGGCCGACGCCATCGCCGCCTTTCACCGCGACGCCGAGATCGCGCCCAAACACGGCGGCGGCACCGCCCTCGCGCGGACGCTGGCCATCAACCACGACAATCTCGTGCTTGCTTCGCCGCCGCTCGACCGCGACGCCATCGACCGGCTGCGGGCGGCCTCCGCGGCGCATCTCGCCGCGGTCCGCGCCCTGCTCGACGCGCGGCGCCAGGCCGGCAAGGTGCGGCGCTGCCACGGCGACCTGCATCTGCGCAACATCTGC
>JASHTP010000420.1 GCA_030040495.1 Alphaproteobacteria bacterium | reverse complement strand
GACCTCGGCTATACCGAGCTCGTCGCCGCCAATCCCGGCGTCGATCCCTGGCTGCCGGGCGCCGGGCGGCGCATCGTGCTGCCGCTGCGCCATCTGCTGCCGGACGCGCCCTATCGCGGCATCGTCGTCGATCTCGCCGAGCGGCGCCTGTTCTATTTCCCGCCGCGGGGCGGCACGGTCGAGACCTTCCCCATCGGCGTCGCCGTCGGCGGGCTCGACTCGCCGCTCGGCGTCACTCGCGTCACCGCCAAAGAGGTCGATCCCGTCTGGGTTCCGCCCGCGTCGATCCGCGCCGAGGAGCCCGGCCTACCCGCTGCCGTGCCGCCGGGTCCGGCGAACCCGCTCGGCCACTACGCGCTCCTGCTCGGCTGGCCCGACTATCTCATCCACGGCACCAACAAGCCCGACGGCGTCGGCCGCAATGTCAGCCATGGCTGCCTGCATCTCTATCCCGAGGACATCGCCCGGCTGTTTCGCGAGGTCGCGGTGGGCACGAAAGTGCGGGTGACAAACGAGCCGACCCTCGCCCGCTGGGTCGGCGGCGCGCTCTTCCTCGAAGTGCATCCCGACAAGGACCAGGCGGAGGCGCTCGACGAGGGCGCGGCGATGCCGGTCCATCCGCCGGCCGATCTCGTGGCAGCGATCGCCGCGGCGGCGGGCGATCGGACGGGCCGCGTCGATTGGCGCGCGGTCGACCGCGCCGGCCGCCGGCGAAACGGAATGCCGGTCGAGATCATCGCGCCGACCGTGGCGCAATAGGACGCGGGCGGCCCGGCACCGGGCCGGGCCGCCGCGTCGAGCGCTATTTGCTGGCGACGATCTGGCCGAAGAGCTCCCAGGTCGTGCCGTTGAACTTGGCGAGCTGCTCCTGCTTGATCGGATACCAGTCGGTCGGGCTAGTATTGATGGTGATGCCGGGAAGCAGCATCGGCAGCGTCAGGTTATGGAGATTGGCGGCCTGCTTCATCACGTTCTCGCGCGTGAGGTCGTTGCCGCACTGCTTCAGCACCTGCACCATCGTCGCCGCTTCGCTGTAGCCGAAGGCGTTGAACGCGTCCTTCTTGTCGCCGCTGGGATAGTACTTCTCCATCCAGGCGAGCCATCCCTTGTAGCCGGGATCGTTCTGCCACTTGGGATCGGTCGGATCCTTTCCGTACTCGACGGTGATGAGGCCCTTGGACGCATCGAGCCCGGCCGGCGTCAGCACCGCGCCCACCGAGTTCGACACCGAGTTCAGGAACTGCAGCGGCTTCCAGCCGATGTCATGCGCCTTGCGGATGGCCTGCGCCGCGAATTTCGGCGTCGTGACGTTGAAGAAAACATCGGCGCCCGAGGCCTGCAGCGTGATGATCTGCGAATCGATGGTGGGATCGGTGGTCTCGTAGCTGGCCTCCTTGACGATCATCGTCTTCGCCTTGTCACCGAGCCCGTCGGTGAAGCCCTTGACGTAGTCTTTGCCGTAATCGTCGTCCTGGTAGAGGATGCCGACCTTGGCATTGGGCATGTGCTCGAGCAGGTAACGGGCGTAGATGTGGCCTTCCGTCTGGTAGGTCGGCTGCCAGCCCATCGTCCACGGGAATTCCTTGGGGTTGCCCCACTTGGTCGCGCCGGTGGCGACGAAGAGCTGCGGCACCTTCTTCTGATTGAGATATTTCTGGATCGCCGTATTGGGCGGGGTGCCGAGCGGGCTGAAGTCGAGCAGCACGTTGTCTTCCTCGACGAGCTTGCGCGTCTGCTCGACCGTCTTGGGCGGGCTGTAGCCGTCATCGAGGCTGATCAGCTTGATCTTGCGGCCGTTGACGCCGCCTTGGGCGTTGATCATGTCGAAATAGGCGGACTCGGCCTTGCCGATCGTGCCGTAGGCGGAAGCGGGTCCGCTGTAGGGCATGGTCTGGCCGATGGTGATCTCGGTGTCGGTGACGCCCGGGCCGTACTGGTTTGCCGCCATGGCCGGGGCGACGAAAAGGACGCCGCAGAGCGCGGCGGCGCCCAGGGCTATGGTTCTGCTCATGAAGTGCCTCCCTGTACTCGTTCGCCGTCCGGCGTTCCGGCCGGCACGCTTTTGCAGGCGCCGGCGGCAGCTCTGCCGCCGGCGCCGCCCGAGCATGGCAAAGCTTAGCGCCAGCGCCGCATGAAAAAAAGTTAACCTGGCGTTCCGCAGCCGATTTACCGGCGCGGCGGGCGGCGGTCCGCCTGAAGCGGCGCCGCCCGCCCGCCCTCGCTCACTCGGATTTGATCACCGGGCCGAACAGCTTCCAGATCTTGCCGTCGAACCTGGCGAGCTGCATGTCGCGGATCGGGAAGAACTGGTCCGGACCGGTGCTGACCCTGACTCCCGGCAGAAGCATCGGCAGCGTCATGTCGAGATGCGCCGCCTGCTTCATGACGTTCTCGCGGGTGAGATCGTCGCCGCATTGCTTCAGCACCTGGACCAGGCCCTGCGCCACGGTGTACCCGTAGACGTTGAAGGTGTCCTTCGTATCCCCCTCCGGATAGTATTTCTTCATCCAGGCCGCCCAGGCCGCATAGGCCTTGTCCTTGTGCCATTGCGGGTCGGTGGGATCCTTGAGATAGAGCAGCGAGATGATGCCGACCGACCGCTCGATGCCGGCGGGCTCGAGCGTCGCGGCGACCGAGGCCGAGACCGAGTTGAGCAGCTGCACCGGCTTCCAGCCGATGTCGTAGGCCTTGCGGATCGCCTGGGCGGCGAATTTGGGAATCGCCGCCGTCAGCAGAACATCAGCTCCGCTGCCCTGCAGGGTAGCAATTTGTGAATCGACGGTCGGGTCGGTGGTTTCATAGGA
>JASHTP010000419.1 GCA_030040495.1 Alphaproteobacteria bacterium | reverse complement strand
GGCCTGCGCCTCCTGCACCCGGTTCTCGCCGAAGCAGCGCTGGCCGGCGGCGATCGCCGCAGCGATGGCCGCGGCGTCGTGCGTCTTGCTCACCGCCACCAGCGTCACCGCGGCGGGCTCGCGTCCGGCCGCGCGCGCCGCCGCGGCGATGCGGGCGCGCACCTCGGCGAGGTTGGCGGCGATATCGGTCATCGGGTATCAGGAGTCGGGGATCGGGGACCGGAAGTCAACGCACGGCTCTTCCCTGATCCCCGACCCCCGATCCCCGAGCGGCGGTTGGAATTTCCCGCGCCGGCGGTGTAGGATCGGCCCGCTGCCCGGGAGAGGCTGGACCCCCGGGCGGCGATTGCGAGGAGGGTAGGATGTCCACCACACGGATCGCTTCGGCGCTCTTCCTGGCGAGCTTGCTCGCCGGCTGCGGCATGTTCGGCGGCCCGGCGCAGACGGATACCGATACCGATGCGACGCAGCGCGCCACAGACCCCTATCACACCGATCCCAAGTACATGCTGCCGGAGAGCGAGTCTGGCTATACGCCGAAGACGGACGGAGAGACGGAGAGCGGCATCGCCATGGTGAAGAGCCTGTTCGGGCTCGGCAACAAGAAGGAGGCCGGTGGCGGAGGCGGCGGCGGTCCGGCCGGGGTCGGCGTCAATTCCTATCTCTGGCGCGCCACGCTCGACACCGTCTCCTTCATGCCGCTCGCCTCGGCCGATCCCTTCGGCGGCGTCATCATCACCGACTGGTACTCGCCGGCGCAGACGCCCAACGAGCGCTTCAAAGTCAATGTCTTCATCCTCGGCCGCGAGCTGCGCGCCGACGGCGTGCGCTGCACCGTGTTCCGCCAGAAGCGCGATCCCAACGGGCAATGGGCGGACGCGCCGGTCGACCATAAGACCGGCATCGACATCGAGAACGCCATCCTGACGCGTGCGCGGCAGATGCGGCTGAGCACGGCATCGACGCAATAGCCGCGCCGCACGGACCTCATTCCAACCTCAGAGCGAGAGGGCGGCCGCCGGGCGATGGCGCGCTATAATTTCAGGGAAGCCGAGGCGCGCTGGCAGGAGAGCTGGCGCCAACGTGGAAGCTTCACCGTCAAGACCGATCCGCGGCGGCCGAAATACTACGTGCTGGAGATGTTTCCCTATCCCTCCGGCAAGCTCCATGTCGGCCATGTCCGCAACTACACCATGGGCGACATGGTGGCGCGCTACAAGCGCGCCCAGGGCTACAACGTGCTCCACCCGATGGGCTGGGACGCTTTCGGCCTGCCGGCGGAGAACGCGGCGATGGCGAGCAACATCCATCCCGCCGAATGGACCTACGCCAACATCGCGGCGATGCGCGAGCAGCTGAAGCGCATGGGCCTCAGCTACGACTGGTCGCGCGAGATCGCCACCTGCCATCCGGACTATTACCGGCACGAGCAGAAGATGTTCCTCGACTTCCTCGCCGCGGGCTTGGCCTATCGCGGCGAATCCTGGGTCAACTGGGATCCGGTCGAGCACACCGTGCTGGCCAACGAGCAGGTGATCGACGGCCGCGGCTGGCGCTCGGGCGCGCTCGTCGAGAAGCGGCGGCTGGCGCAGTGGTTCCTGCGCATCACGCGCTATGCCGACGATCTCCTCGACGCGCTGAAGACGCTCGAGCGCTGGCCCGAGCGCGTGCGCGTCATGCAGGAGAACTGGATCGGCCGCTCCGAAGGGGCGCGCGTCTTCTTCGCCCTGAAGGGCCGCGCCGAGCGGCTCGAGATCTTCACCACGCGGCCGGACACGCTCTTCGGCGCCGCCTTCTGCGCGCTCTCGCCCAACCACCCGCTCGCCGCCGAGCTCGCGCGCGCCAATCCCGATCTCGCCGAGTTCATCGCCGAGTGCAACCGCATGGGCACCTCCGAGGCGGTGCTGGAAACGGCGGAGAAGCGCGGCTTCGACACCGGCGTCAGGGTGCTGCACCCGCTGGTCGAAGGCTTCGAGCTGCCGCTCTACGTCGCCAACTTCGTGCTGATGGAGTACGGCACCGGCGCCATCTTCGGCTGCCCCGCGCACGACCAGCGCGACCTCGATTTCGCCCGCAAGTACCGCCTCGCGGTGAAGCCGGTGGTACTGCCGCCCGGCGCCGATCCCGCGACTTTCGCCATAGGAACGGAAGCCTATACAGAAGACGGCACGATCTTCAACTCGGACTTCCTCGACGGCCTCGCCGTGCCGCAGGCCAAGCGCGCGGTGATCGAGCGGCTGGAGAAGCTCGGCGCCGGGCAGGGCACCATCGCCTATCGCCTGCGCGACTGGGGCGTGTCGCGCCAGCGCTACTGGGGCTGCCCGATCCCGGTGATCCATTGCGGCAAGTGCGGCATCGTGCCGGTGCCGGAGCGCGATCTGCCGGTGCGCCTGCCGGAGGATGTGAGCTTCGACAAGCCGGGCAATCCGCTCGACCATCATCCGACCTGGAAGCACACGCGCTGTCCCGGCTGCGGCGGCGAGGCCGAGCGCGAGACCGACACGCTCGACACCTTCTTCGAGAGCTCGTGGTATTTCGAACGTTTCTGCTCGCCGCGCGCCGACCGCGCCTTCGAGCCCGGCGACGTCGCCTACTGGATGCCGGTCGACCAGTATATCGGCGGCATCGAGCACGCCGTGCTGCATCTCCTCTATTCGCGCTTCTTCAACCGCGCGCTGCGGGAGTGCGGCTATGCGGTGGTCAAGGAGCCCTTCGCCGGCCTCTTCACCCAGGGCATGGTCTGCCACGAGACCTACCAGGACGAGAAGGGTCAGTGGCTCTTCCCCGAGGAGGTCCGGCGCGACGAGGCGGGCGCGCTCCGCGACGCGCAAGGCGGGAAGGTGACCGCCGGGCGCATGGAGAAGATGAGCAAGTCGAAGAGGAACGTGGTCGGGCTGGAGGCGATCGTCGAAGGCTACGGCGCCGACACGGCGCGGCTCTATCTGCTCTCCGACAGCCCGCCAGAGCGCGACCTCGAATGGACCGACGCCGGCATCGAGGGCGCCTGGCGCTACGTCAACCGGCTGCACCGGCTGGCGAC
>JASHTP010000418.1 GCA_030040495.1 Alphaproteobacteria bacterium | reverse complement strand
GATTTCGAACGGCTTGTAATTGCGCGCGCCGTATGCGCGCTCGAGGGCGAGATAGCCGTCGCGCGTCGCCGGCGGGCGATCTCTCGGCATCGTATCGGCGATCATGCTCATCTTGGACCTCTTTGCCTTCTGCCCGCGGATGACGGCGGGCGGACTACCCGGCGACGCGCCGCAACGCGCCGGCGGCGGTGCTGCGGCGGTCGAGACGCAAGCTCATGCAATAGGCGCCGCCGCCGGACATCATGAACGGCAGGAGATCGACCTCGGCCACGTGATAGCCCCGCTCCGCCAGCCGTGCCACAAGACGGGGCGAGGCGCTCGCCATCACCAGCCGGTCGTCGATATTGACGGCGTTGACGTTGAAGCGCGCGGCGTCCTCCTCCGTCGCCTCGATCAGGTCTTCGGGCGCGACGATGTCGCGGATCGCGGCAAGCGACGCGGCGGAAAATGCCGGCGGGTAGTAAAGAATCTCGCCGCCGCTCAACGGGCAGAAGCAGACATCGAGATGATAAAAGCGCGGCGAGACGAGCTCGAGGGCCGTCGCCTCCTGGCCGAAGAAGGCCGCGACCTCGGCGGCCGCCTGCCGCGTCGAGCGCTGGCCGTAACCCGCCCAGAACCTTCCGCGGGTTGCATCCCAGATGCAGTCGCCCGCCCCTTCCTGAAAGCAGGTTGGCGGGACTTGCGCGACCTCGTCGAGAAGCCCGCGCCCCATGAGCGCGCGGAAGTGATCCCGGAAATGCCCCTCTTCGCCCTGGCGTTCGGGGTGGCGGAACCGCGCGACCAGCGCCATGCGGTCGAGCACCACCGCCGCATTGGCGGGAAACACCATGTCCGGCAGGCCGGCGACGCCGGACATGATCTCGAGCCGCGCCCCGGCGGCGCCGAGCGCTGCTGCGAGCGCGCGGAAGCTGCGCCGGGCGGCGGCGAGATGGGCCGCCGGATCTTCGGCCCAGATGCCGGGCTGCATCCACGGGTTGATCGTGTAGGACACTTCGAAATGCGCCGGGTCGGTCAGCAGCAGCAAGGGCTTCGACGGCAAGGTGGTGCTCCTCCACAAGGGAGCCGCGGCGCCGGTCGGGACGCGCTCCCGAGGCGGGAAGCATCGCGCAACGGGGTGTCAACGAAAAGCCAGCATCCTTGACAACTAGCGCCCTACAGGCGACAAATCGTCAGTCGCTTTTGACAGATTGACAAGGCAGCGATGGACGACACCGATCGGCGGCTGATCGCGTTGTTGCGCGACAACGCCCGGCTGCCGGTGGCCACCCTGGCGCAGCTCCTCAACGTCTCGCGCGGCACGGTGCAGAACCGCATCGACCGGCTGATCGCGGACGGGGTGATCGGCGGCTTTACCGTGCGCCTGAAGCCGGAAGCCGAGCCGCAGCGCGTGCGCGCCATCACCATGGTGGCGGTCGACGGCGAACACGCCACCGCGGTGATCAAATCGCTGCGCGGCATCCCCGAGGTCCAGGCGCTCCACACCACCAACGGCCGCTGGGACGTCGTCGTCGAACTCGGCGTGGATAGCCTCGAAGCCTTCGATCAGGCGCTGCAACGCATCCGCCTCATCAAGGGGATCTCGAATTCCGAGACGAGCCTGCTGTTATCGACGCACAAGATATGAAGGGCGGCAGGAGCAAGCGGCCGGGGCTAGCGTCTCTCCTCGCCGGGGGCTCCCACCGGAGTGCTCCAGTGGAACTTTTTCCCCGTGATCCGCTGGGGTGAGCCGCGGCGCCCGCATCCGTTCATTCACGATGTCAAAGAGCCCAGGCGCCGATGGTACCACTGCACCCCTCGGCGGCGGCGGCTCACCCGCGCGCGCCCCGGCGCGGCGTCTCCCCCGGCACTCCAGCCTTGTGCAGCGCCTGCTTCTGCCGCTTGGCCAGCTCCGCCGCGTCGAAATCCTCGATCAGCTCGTGGAACAGCCGGTGCCAGTTGATCTCGGCTTTGAGATGCATGAACACCGAGCCCAGGCCGATCGCGGCGCGGTCCATGAAGACGAACTCGCGCGGCGGCGTGACCCCGCCGAGGCGGCGGATGTCGCGATGCACCTCTTCGGCGACGTCGCGGCCATAGGCGCCTTCCTTCTCCTGGATGCGGCGCCTGCGGTCGTCGAGCAGCGGCGCATAGAGGAAATGCGCCCAGCGGTTCAGCACCGCGATCATCTCGCGCGTGAGGTCGTGGAAGCCCCAGCTCTCGTAGGCGTGGATGGCGAGCGCCTCGTCGCCGCGGTCGAGCGCGTGATAGAGGTCGATGACGCCGGCGACGAACTTCGCGGGAAAGACGCGGATGCAGCCGAAATCCAGCAGGTTGACGCCGGCGTCGGCGCGGATGGTGTAGTTGCCGAGATGCGGGTCGCCGTGGATGACGCCGTAATAGTAGAAGGGCACGTACCAGGCGCGGAACATGTTGCGGGCGATGGCGTTGCGCCGCGGCGCCGGCGCCTTCGCCGCTTCGAGGAAGGGCGCGCCGTCGAGCCAGCTCATGGTGAGGAGCCGCGCCGTCGAGAGTTCGGGCACCGGCTCCGGCACCGCGATCTCCGCCTCGTCCGCGAGCATCAGGCGGTAGAGCCGCATATGCGCCGCCTCGCGCTTGTAGTCGAGCTCCTCGCGCAGCCGCTCGGCGATCTCGGCGTGGATCTCCTCGGTGGTGATGGCCCGGTCGTAGCGCTCATAGATCGACATGACCAGCTTCAGCTGCCGCAGGTCCGCCTCCACCGCCGAGGCCATGTCGGGATATTGCAGCTTGCAGGCGAGCGCTCTGCCGTCGAGCGAGGTGGCGCGATGCACCTGGCCGAGCGAGGCGGCGTGCGCCGCCCCGTGCTCGAAGCTGCGGAACTTGCGCTGCCAGTCGGGCCCCAGCTCCGCCTGCATGCGCCGGCGCACGAAGGCCCAGCCCATCGGCGGCGCGTTCGCCTGCAGCGAGGCGAGCTCGCCGGCATATTCCTTGGGCAGCGCATCCGGGATGGTGGCGAGAAGCTGCGCCACCTTCATCAGCGGCCCCTTGATGCCGCCCAGCGCCGCCTTGAGGTCGGAAGCGTGCCGCGCGCGGTCGAGCGGCAAGCCGAGATAGCGCTCGCCGGCAAGCCGCGCAGCCAGCCCGCCCATCGCCGTCGAGACGCGGGCGTAGCGGCGGACGCGCCCGGAGAGATTGTCGCCGTCGGCCACGGTCAGCCCATCGCCTCGAGCTCGTCGATGAAGCCGGCGATCACCGAGAGGCCCTTCTGCCAGAAGCTCGGATCCGACGCGTCGAGACCGAAGGGCGCCAGCAGCTCCTTGTGGCGCTTGCTGCCGCCGGCGCGCAGCATGTCGAGATATTTCTCGGCGAAGCCCGGCGCCGCGCCCTGATAGACCGCGTAGAGCGAGTTCACCAGGCAGTCGCCGAAGGCGTAGGCGTAGACATAGAAGGGCGTGTGGATGAAGTGCGGGATGTAGGTCCAGTAGTGCCGGTACTCATCCTCGAAGGTGATGGCCGGACCCAGGCTCTCGCCCTGCACGCTCATCCAGATCTCGCCGATGCGGTCGGGGGTGAGCTCGCCCTGGCGGCGCTCGTCATGGACGCGGCGCTCGAACTCGACGAAGGCGATCTGCCGCACCACCGTGTTGAGCATGTCCTCGACCTTGGAGGCGAGCATGGTCTTGCGCCGCCTGGGATCGGTCTCGGCGGCCAGCAGCGCGCGGAAGGTCAGCATCTCGCCGAAGACCGAGGCGGTCTCGGCCAAGGTCAGCGGCGTGTCCGCCATGAGCTGGCCCTGCGGCCCCGCCAGCACCTGATGCACGCCGTGGCCGAGCTCGTGGGCAAGCGTCATGACGTCGCGCGTCTTGCCGAGATAGTTGAGCAGGATATAGGGATGCGCGCTCGGCACCGTCGGATGGGCGAACGCGCCCGGCGCCTTGCCCGGCCGCACCGGCGCGTCGATCCAGCGCCGCTCGAAGAAGCGCCGGCCGATGGCGGCGAGCTCCGGCGAGAAGGCGGCATAGGCGGCGAGCACGGTGCGCTCGGCCTCGGGAAAGGGAATGATCCGGTCGTCCTGCTCGGGCAGCGGCGCGTTGCGGTCCCAATAGGGCAGCGCCGCGACGCCGAACCAGCTGGCCTTGAGGCGGTAATAGCGGTGCGAGAGACGCGGGAAGCTGGCGCGCACCGCGGAGATCAGCGCGTCGACCACCTCGTCCTCGACGAAATTGGCGAGGTTGCGCGACGAGATCGGCCGCTCGAACTTGCGCCAGCGATCCTCGATCTCCTTGTCCTTGGCGAGCGTGTTGGTGATGAGCGCGAAGAGCCGTGCGTTCTTGCCGAAGACCTCGCCCAGCGCCTTGGCGGCGCGCTTGCGCTTGCCGGCGTCGGGCTCGGAGAGCAGGTGCAGCGCCTCGGCGCTGGTCAATTCCTTGCCGTCGACGGAAAAGCGCAGCGCCGCCGAGGTCTCGTCGAAGAGCCGCGTCCAGGCGGCGCGGCCGGCGACGTATTTCTCGTGCAGCAGCTTTTCGAGGTCGTCGGCGAGCTGGTGCGGCCGGAAGGCGCGGGTGTCGCGCAGCCAGGGCGCGTAGCGCTTGAGCTCCGGCGCCTCGAGCTTCGCCCCGAGAGCCTCCTCCTCGATGCGGTTGAGCTCGAGGGTGAAGAACAGCAGGGTGGTGGCGATGGCGTTCACCTTCTCCTGCATGTTCTGGAAGAAGCGGCCGATCTCGGCATCCTCCATGTTGCCGGCATAGACCAGCGAGGCGTAGCTCATGACGCGGCCGAGCGTCTCCTGGAGGCGCTCATAGACGGCCACGGCGGCGCCCAGCGCCGCGCCTGACAGTCCCGCGAGCTTGCCCTCGTAGCGCTCGCGGAACCGGCCGGCCTCGGCCTCGCTCTCGTCGAGGTCGCGCTTCAGCTCGGCGCTGTCGCGGCCGGGATAGAGATCGGCGAGGTTCCATTCCGGCAGCGGCCCGAGCGCGCGCTCCGGCGTGGCGGCGTCTCGTTCGGCAGGCTGCGACATCATCGCTCTCTCCTCGCGGGGTCCGCCCCAGCATATGGGCCGCCGACGCGGCCCCGCCAACCGGCTATTCCGCCCGGGCGGCAAACCCCGTACAACAGCAGCAACCGGCGCCCCGGGCGCCACACGACGCCGGAGCAGGGAGAGGCATGGATTACCACACCTGCCCCAACCTCGCCGCCATGTTCTTCGACTGGGCGGCGCAGAAAGGGGATCGGCCCTTCCTCTGGGCGAAGCGCGACGGCGCCTATCGCCCGATCAGCTGGCGCGCGGCCGCCGACGAGGTGCGCGCGCTCGCCCGGGGCTTGCGCGGCCTCGGCATCGGCCGCGGCGACCGCGTCGGCCTCGTCGCCGAGAACCGGCCGGAATGGATGATCGCCGATCTCGCCATCATGGCGGCGGGCGCCGTCACCGTGCCGGCCTATACCACCCACACCGCCGAGGATCACCGCCACGTGCTGGCGAACAGCGGCGCCAAGGCGGTCATCGTCTCGACCGCCGCGCTCGCCCTTCGCCTGATGCCGGCGGCGGATCAGATCTCGACCATCGGCGCCATCATCACCATGGAGCCGCTGACCCGCGGCCAGCTCTCCCATGCCGAGGTCCATCTCTGGCAGGACGTGGTGGCGCGCGGCGCCGCGCTGCCGGACGAGGTCGACGCCTGGGTCGCCGCGGTCGGGCGCGACGACATCGCCTGCCTCATCTACACCTCCGGCACCGGCGGCGTGCCCAAAGGGGTGATGACGACGCATGCCAACATCTTCGCCAATTGCTACGGCGCCTTCCGCCTGCTCGAGACGATCGGCCTCGGCGACGACGTCTTCCTCTGCTTCCTGCCGCTGTCGCATTCCTACGAGCACACCGCGGGCATGATGTTTCCGATCTCGCTCGGCGCCGAGATCTATTTCGCCGAGGGCGCCGAGACGCTCGCCGCCAACATGCAGGAGGCGCGCCCGACCATCATGACCGCGGTGCCGCGGCTCTACGAGACCATGCATCAGCGCATCCAGCGCGGCATGGAGCGGCAGAGCGGCTTGAGCCGCCGCCTGTTCGAGCTGGCGCTCCGTCTCGGCGGCAAGCGGCTCGATGCGCCGCAAAGCCTCAGCCTCGCCGACCGGCTCCTCGACCTCGTCGCCGAGCTGCTGGTGCGGCGCAAGGTGCGAAGGCGCTTCGGCGGCAGGCTCAAGGCGATGGTCTCGGGCGGCGCGCCGCTCAACGCCGAGATCGGCCGCTTCTTCCTCGCCCTCGGCGTGCGGCTGCTGCAGGGCTACGGCCAGACCGAGGCCTCGCCGGTGGTGAGCGCCAATCCGCCCAAGCGCATCAAGATCGACACCGTCGGCCCGCCGCTCGAAGGCGTCGAGGTCCGGATCGCCGAGGATGGCGAGATCCTGGTGCGCGGCGCGCTGGTGATGAAGGGCTATTGGAACGATCCCGAGGCGACGCAGCGCGCGCTCGCCGATGGCTGGCTGCACACCGGCGATGTCGGCGAGCTCGATGGCGACGGCTATATCCGGATCACCGACCGCAAGCGCGACTTCATCAAGAATTCCGGCGGCGAGATGCTGTCGCCGGCCCGCGTCGAGGGCTATCTCACCCTGCAGCCGGAGATCGGCCAGGCCATGGTGTTCGGCGACCGCCGCCCCTATCTCGTCGCCGTCATCGTGCCGCATCCCGAGCTCATCGACGGCATCGCCGCGCGCCGCGGCATCAAGCCCGACCTCGCCGCGCTGGCGCGGGACGGCGAGCTGCAGCGCGTGATCGGCGCGGCGGTGGCGCGGGTCAATGCCGAGCTCGCGCCGGTCGAGCGCGTGCGCCGCTTCCTCCTCGCCACCGAGCCCTTCACCACCGCCAACGGCCAGATGACGCCGACGCTCAAGATCAAGCGCCACGCCATCCGCCACGCCTATGGCGACGCGCTGCTCGCGCTCTACGAGAGGTGAGGCGCGGTTCCACCGGCCGCTGCCGAATGTTTCACGGGAAACAGGGTCGGGGATACCGGTGACTCATTGAAGCGGGATTTTGCGCTAGGCCGCGGCGGCGGCCTTGGTTTCCTGCGCCGGCGCGGCCGGGAGCGCGCTGGCGGTGGTGGGGCGGCCGGCGAAGTCGAGCCAGCAATGCCGCCGATAGTCGTAGAGCTTGCAGCGCGCCAAGGTCGACAGCAGGTAACCGGGGGTGAAGCGCTGCGTCACCGCGCGCGGGCCGAGCAGCTCGTTGAGCCGGCGCTGCGCCGCGGCGAGGCGGTAGAGCGGGATCTTCGGATGAACGTGGTGCGCCGGGTGCTCCATGATGTGGTGCGAGATGAGCCCGTACCAGCGCGGCACCTGCAGCTGGACGCTGACCTCTTCCTGGCCGCCGAGCCGGCGCCACTCGGCGAGCGCCTCGAACCAGGGGACGCTGGGATGGGTGTGCTGCATATAGGTGGTGGCGCCCATGAGCGCGTTCCACACGAGATAGGGCAGCGCGAAACCGAGCAGCACCGCTTCGGCCGCGCCGCCTCCCCAGCTGCGGCCGGCCAGCGCGAGCAGCGCCAGGAAGCCCGCGAGGAAGCCCACCAGCAGCGCGAAGTCGAGCCAGAAGACGGGACGGCGCTCGCGCGACCGGCGCGGGAAGAACTTGTCCTTCCACCAGCGCTCGACGAGATAGTAAGGCGCGAAGCCGAGCGGGCTGCGATAGAGCCGCTCGACCGCGCGCCGCCAGGCCGGCAGGCGGTCGTACTCCGCCTTGGTCAAGGGCGACCAGGAGTTGAAGCCGCGCATGTTGGCGAGGCGGTGATGCAGCCGGTTGTGCTGCACCTGCCACAGGCTGTAATTGTGCAGCGCCGGCAGGAAGGCGATGCGGCCGATGAGCGCGTTGAGGCGCCGGCCCACCGCATAGGCGCCGTGCGCCGCGTCGTGGCCGATGACGAAGAGCGAGGAGATCGCCGCGCCCGCCAGCACCGCG
>JASHTP010000417.1 GCA_030040495.1 Alphaproteobacteria bacterium | reverse complement strand
GCAGGCGGCGAAGGCGGCGGGCGTCTCCCGCTTCGTCTACTTCCAGACGGCGCTCTGCTACGGGCTGAAGCCGCTCGAGCAGCCGATCACCCTGAAGCATCCGATCCTGCCGGGGGGCTCCAGCTATTCCATCTCGAAGACCGCCGGCGAGCAGTATATCGAGCTCTCCGGGCTCGATTTCGTCACCTTCCGCCTCGCCAACGCCTACGGGCCGCGCAATCTCTCGGGGCCGCTGCCGACCTTCTTCCAGCGGCTCACCACGGGAAAGCCGTGCTTCGTGATGGACACGCGCCGCGACTTCATCTTCATCGAGGATCTCGTCGATTGCGTGATGAAGGCGGTCGACGGCGCCGGCCACGGCGCCTTTCACATCGCCTCGGGAAGCGACTATTCGATCAAGGAGCTGTTCGACGAGACCGTTGCTGCCCTGCGCATCAATCTGGAGCAGCCGGTGGAGGTCCGCCCGCGCCACCCCGACGACGCCTACACCATCCTGCTCGATCCCTCGCGCACGCTGGCCGAGTTCGGCTGGCGGGTGAAGACGCCGTTGAAGGAGGGCGTGGCGCGCGCCATCGACTGGTACCGGCAGTACGGCATCACCCAGACCTTCACCCACCTGACGCAGCCGAAGCACTGACGGGATCATCGCATGTCTGACGCGACTTTTTCCGGCCGCCGCATCCTGGTCGTCGGCGGCGCCGGCTTCGTCGGGAGCAATCTCTGTCGGCGGCTCCTTGCCGACGCGCCGCAGCGCCTCGTCATCGTCGACAATCTGCTTTCGGCCGAGGCCGGCAACGTGCCGGAGGGACGCGCGGTCGAGTTCCGCTTCGGCTCGATCACCAACGATCGCATCCTCGCCTCCCTGCCCGAGGATCTCGACTATGTCTTCCACCTCGCGACCTATCACGGCAACCAGAGCTCGATGCACGATCCGCTGGCGGATCACGAGAACAACACGCTGACGACGCTGAAGCTGCTCGAGCGGCTGAAGGCGATGCGCGGCCTCAAGAAGCTGGTCTACGCCTCGGCCGGCTGCACCGTGGCGCAGAAGACCTTCGACGCCGCTGAGGCGACGGGGGAGGACGACCCGGTGTCGCTTTACCTCGACAGCCCCTACCAGATCTCGAAGATCATCGGCGAGTTCTACGGCAATTACTACTTCGCGCGGCACGGCGTGCCCTTCGTCAAGGCGCGCTTCCAGAATGTCTACGGCCCCGGCGAGATCCTCGGCGCCGGCCAGTGGCGCGGCACACCGGCCACCGTTTGGCGCAACGTGACCCCCACCTTCGTCTGGAAGGCGCTCAAGGGTGAGAGCCTGCCGGTCGAGAACGGCGGCATCGCCACCCGCGATTTCATCTATGTCGACGACATCGTCGAAGGGCTCGTCGCCTGCGCGCTCAGCGGCAGGGCGGGAGAGGTCTACAATCTCGCCTCCGGAGTCGAGACCTCGATCAAGGAGCTGGCCGAGCTCGTCAACGCGCTCGCCGGCAACAAGGCGGGGCTCGACCTCAAGCCGGCGCGCCACTGGGATCGCTCCGGCAAGCGCTACGGCGATCCCGCCAAGGCGCGCGCCGAGCTCGGCTTCGCCGCCGGGGTCGGGCTCGGCGACGGGCTCGCCCGCACCATCGCCTGGACGCGCGCCGAGCGCGAGACGATCCAGCGCGCCATCGACCGGCATGCCCGCTTCATGCACGAGCTCGAGGCGCGTTGAGGCCGTTGGGGATGGCAATCCGGCTCCTCTCCGTCGTCGGCGCCCGGCCGCAATTCATCAAGGCGGCCGCGGTGAGCCGCGCCATCGGCGCGCGTCCCGAGCTGATCGAAGTGATGGTTCACACCGGCCAGCATTTCGACCCCGAGATGTCGGACGTCTTCTTCGAGGAGCTCGGCATTCCCGCGCCGGCCCATCATCTCGGCATCCATGGCGGCGGCCACGGCGAGATGACCGGCCGCATGCTCGAGGCGCTGGAGCGGGTGATGACCGAGGTCCGGCCGGCCGCGGTGATCGTCTATGGCGACACCAATTCGACGCTCGCCGGAGCGCTGGCGGCGGCGAAGCTGCATCTGCCGGTGGCGCATGTCGAGGCGGGCTTGCGCTCCTTCAACCGGCGCATGCCGGAAGAGGTCAACCGCGTGCTCGCCGACCATGTGAGCGCGCTGCTCTTCTGCCCGACCGCGACCGCGGTCGAGAATCTCGCGCGCGAGGGCATCACCGCAGGCGTCCACAATGTCGGCGACGTCATGTATGACGCGACGCTCTTCGCCGCGGCGGCGGCGCGGGAGCGATCTTCCATCTTGGACCGCCTCGGGCTCCGTCCTAGGGGCTACGCGGTGGCGACGCTCCATCGCGCCGAGAACACCGACGACGCGGCGGCGCTGGCCCGGGCGGTCGCCTATCTCGAGGCCGAGGCCGCGCGGCGCCCGGTGGTGCTGCCGCTCCATCCGCGCACCCGCGCCGCGCTGGCGCGCGACGCGCTGTCGCTGGCCGCGGTCCGGACCGTCGCCCCGCTGGGCTATCTCGACATGCACCGGCTGCTGCAGGACGCCGAGCTCGTCCTCACCGATTCCGGCGGCTTGCAGAAGGAGGCCTATTTCCACCGCGTGCCCTGCGTCACGCTGCGCGACGAGACCGAATGGGTCGAGACGGTCGAGCATGGCTGGAACCGGCTGTGGCGCGTCGCGTCCTGGCGCGCGCGCTCCGAGATCGCCGATTACGGCGACGGACGCGCGGCGCAGCGGATCGTCGAGCGCATCGTCGAGCGTCTGGGTGGCGCGGCGTGAGAACGCTGGTCCTGACGCTCGAATATCCGACGCGCTCCTCCTACTACGACGATTGGAAGGACGCTTTCGCCGGCTCTTCGGCCTTTGCCGCCACGGTACGGAACATCCTGCCGGGGTCGGCGCGGCGGCAGATCGCGCGCGAGATCGCCGGCTACGATCTCGTGGTCGTGCTGCACAGCTGCACCGCCGACACGCTCGACTATGCCAAGGCGCTGGTTCCGGCGCTGCAGTCGCGGCGCGGCCGGCTGGTCTCCTTCGTCGGCAACGAGCTCAACCTGCCCTGGTCGCCGCTCGGCGAGAAGATCGCCTGGCTGAAGCGGATCGAGCCCGACATCGTCGCGACGCAGATGCTGCCCGAGTTCGGCGCCTGGCTCTATGCCGGCGTCGGCGGGCGGATCCTGTCGCTGCCGCACGCGCTCAACCCGCAGGTCTTCCGGCCCGAGATGCCGCAGGAGGCGCGGCCGATCGACATCGGGGCGCGGTCCTTCCGCTACCTCGCCTATATCGGCGACGACGACCGCAACCGCATCTACGATTATTTTGCCGCCGGCCGGTTCGATCCGCCGCTGGGGCTCGACTTCAGCACCGAGCGGCGCTTCGACCGCGCCGGCTGGGCGCGCTTCCTCAACCGCTGCAAGGCGACGATCTCGACCGAGGCGGGATCGTGGTATGTCGAGCGCGACGATGCCACCGTCCTCGCCATCCGCGACCATGTCGCGCGCACCGAAGGCGGCTTCGTGCTGCGCGCCGGATCCGGCTCGCCCTTGCCGCGGCTCGCGCGCCGGCTGCCGCACGGCGTCAAGGCGGTGCTGCGGCGCCTGCTGCGGCGGGGGCCGCTGCGCTACGAGGCGGTCTCGGCCGAGGCGCTCGATTTCGCCGAGATCCACCGGCGCTTCTTCGCCGGGCGCGCCAAGGCGCCGGTCTACGGCAAGTCGATCTCGTCGCGCCATTTCGACGCGGTCGGCTGCAAGACGCTGCAGATCATGTTTCCCGGACGCTTCAACGACATCCTCCGCGCCGGCGAGCACTATGTCGCGCTCGCGCAGGATTTCTCAAACGTCGCCGAGGTGCTGGACCAGCTGCGCAGCCTGTCGGCGCGGCGGCGCATCGTCGACCGCGCCTATGAGCATGTGATGGAAGGGCATACCTACCGGCACCGGCTGCAAAGCCTCGCGCAGGCGCTCGAGCAGGGGGCGCCGGCGAGCGCCGCGGAGGCGCGCCGGAGCTCGGCCTGAGCGGCGGCACCGCTCGATCGCAGATAGCCGGCGAAAAGCCCTCGGGATCCGCTCCCGGGGGCTTTGCGTTTAGGCGCCGACCGGCAGCTAATGATTTTGCGTCGAGGTGGCGAGGAGGGGCGGCGGCGCGGGGTCGGGCGGCGGCACGGTGGGCGCGCCGACCGAGGCGGTGCTGGTGGGGAGAGCGGCCATCGCCTGGACGAGTTGCGATACCGAGCTCTGCAGCTGGGTCGCGCTGGTCGACGAGGTGGCGGGCGGCGTCGTGCTGCTGCTGCTGCCGGCGACGGCGCCGGTCGAGTCGCCGGTGTCGGTGATGACGACCTGGCCCCAATTGCTCCATTGCGAGCCGTTGGAGGCGCGCAGCCAGAG
>JASHTP010000416.1 GCA_030040495.1 Alphaproteobacteria bacterium | reverse complement strand
GAGTCCGAGATCAGCGCGTGCAGCGTGTCGGCGACGTTCTGATAGGCGGCGATGACGGTGCTGCGATATTGCGCCGCCGCCTGGTAGAGCGCCTGGTCCGCGGCGCGCTCGCGATGCAGCAAGGTGCCGCCGTCGAAAACCGTTTGCGTGACCGAGCCGATGATGGCCCAGAACGGGCCGCCCGCCGAGAACATCTGGCTGAACTGGGTCGCGGTTCCGCCGATGTCGCCGGTGAGCGAAAAGAGCGGCAGGCGGTTGGCGATCGCCACGCCCACCTGCGCGTTCGCCGACCGCAGCTGCTCCTCGGCCGCGCGCACGTCGGGGCGCTGGTCCACCAGCTTCGACGGGATGCTGAGCGGGATGTCCTCCGGCAAATGCAGCGAGGCAAGATCGAAGGTCTGCTCGACATCCTGGTTCGGCAAATTGCCGACCAGCGCGCGAATGAGGTCGCGCGTCTGCTCGTATTGCAGTTGCAGCGGCGGAAGCATCGCCCGCGCCGCCGCCAGCGCCGCCTCCTGCGCCGCGACGTCGATGCCCATCGCATAGCCGTCCTTCTGCTCGGCGCGCAGCAGCTCCAGCCCCTTGACGTTTTCGTCGATGATTTCCTTGACCGCAGCGATCTGCGCCCGGGTCGCGACCTCCTGGACCGCCGCCGCGACCACGTTGGCGGCGAGCGTGATGTAGGTCGCCTCGAGCTCGTAGCGCTGGACCGCTTCCTGCGCCTCGAGGGACTCGACCTGCCGCCGGTTGAGGCCGAACACGTCCGGCGTATAGCCGACCGTCAGCTGCGCCGTGTGGAAGTTGTAGTAGAGCGCCTTGTTGTAGGGCGGGCTCGTGCTCTGAAAGGCCTCGATGGCGTGGCCGTTCCCCTGCACGCCCGGCGCCACGCTGCTCGCCAGGTTGCCCGCCACCATTTGCCGCTCGAACTGATAGCTGACGCCCACCGTGGGATAGAAGAACCCCTGCTGCGCGTAGACGCCCTCCTGCGCCTGACGCAGCGCCGCCTTCGCCTGCTCGATGGTCGGGTTCGCACGGAACGCCTTCTCGACCAGCGCGTCGAGCGCCGGCGAGCGATAGACCGTCCACCAGTCGAACGGAATGTCGGCCCCGGCGACGAAATGCTGCGCGGCGCCGCCCTGGACCGCGGCCGACGCCGTCGTCTGCGGCAGCGGCTGCGGCGCATAGCCCGGATTCTCCGGCGCCGCCGGCCGCTTGAAGTCGGGGCCGACGGAGCAGGCCGAAAGCAAGGCGGCAAAGGCCAGGGTCGTGGCGAGGCCGGTCGAACGCGCGCGCATCTCTTTTCCCAACATTGGCGGAGACGAAGCTAAGGCCGCGGTCGGCGGCGGGTCTACTGTCACAAATCACAGGCAGGACTGTGATTTGTGACAGTAGACCGGACGCTTCGCCGCGCCGCACCATTGCACGCTCTCAAGCGCTTTTTCGTAGGGACCCATCTATGCGCTTCGATTACAGAGCGGCGGCGGCAGCCGTCGCAATTGTGCTGTCCGGAATCGCCGCCATTTCCTATCTGCGCGCCAACGCGCCGAGCGCCGCCGCCGCCGACGCGCCGGAGGCGCAGCCGCCCGCCATCACGACGGCGCCGGACGGCACGGTGACGATCACGCTCACGGACACGCAGTTGAAGTCCGTCACCGTCGAGCCGGCGCCGCAGCAGCAATTCCCGCAGGAAAAGACCGCCTTCGGCAGCATCGACTTCAACGAGGACATGTCGGTGCAGGTGTTCACGCCCTATCAGGGGCGCATCCTCGAGGCCTATCGGGTGCTCGGCGACAAGGTGACGAAGGGCGAGATCCTGTTCACCATCGAAAGCCCCGACCTGATTCAGGCCGAATCGACGCTGATCGCCGCCGCGGGCGTGCTCGACCTCACCACCCGCGCGCTCGACCGCGCCAAGGATCTCTACGAGAAGCAGGCGCTGGCACAGAAGGACCTCGAGCAGGCGGAATCCGACCAGCAGACCGCGGAAGGCGCGCTGCGCGCAGCGCGCGACGCGGTGCACATCTTCGGCAAGACCGACGCCGAGATCGACCGCATGATCAAGCTGCGCCAGGTCGACAAGTCGCTGGTCGTGCCGAGTCCGATCGCCGGCGTGGTGACCGCGCGCAACGCCCAGCCCGGCCTCTTCGTCCAGCCGGCGAGTCCGCCGGCGCCTTACGTCGTGTCCGACCTTTCGGACGTCTGGATGCTCGCCAACGTGGACGAGAGCGACGCCGCCCTCTATCGAGTCGGGCAGGACGTGAAGGTATCGGTGATGGCGTTCCCCAACCGCATCTTCACCGGCAAGATTTCCCGCATCTCGACCGCGGTCGACCCGAACATCCACCGGCTGCTGGTGCGCTCGGAAGTGCCCGATCCCAACCACGAGCTCAGGCCCGGCATGTTCGCGAGCTTCGTCATCAGCACCGGCGCGCCGATCACGGCCCCCGCCGCGCCGCTCGAATCGGTGGTCCGCGAGGGCGACGGGACCCAGACCATCTGGGTCACCGCCGACCGCCATCATTTCGTCCAGCGCGTGGTCAAGATCGGGCTGGAGTATGAGGGCTACCGGGAGATCGTCGAAGGCTTGCGGCCCGGCGAGCTCATCGTGACCAAGGGCGCGCTGATCCTCGACAACATCGTCAACAACGTCGGCTCGGCCTCCTGAGGCAAGTCGACCGGCTCCGTCCGTTCATCGCAAGAGGCAGTTCGTGCTGAAGTCCCTCCTCTCCTTCGTGCTTACCCGCCGGGCGATCGTCATATTGGGACTGATCACCTTCTTCTCGGCCGGCCTGATCGCGTTCGCGAAGCTCAACATCGAGGCCTATCCCGATCCGGCGCCGGTGATCCTGGAGATCACCGCCCAGGCGCCGGGCCTCTCCGCCGAGGAGATGGAGCGGTACTACACGATCCCGATGGAAATCGGCCTCTACTCGACGCCGGGGATCGACAACATCCGCTCCACCTCGTTCTACGGACTGTCCTTCGTCCGCGTCACCTTCAAATACGGCGTCGATTTCTATTTCGCCTACACCCAGGCCGCGCTCAGCCTGCAGCAGAATGTCAGCCTGCCGAACAATGTGTCGCCTTCGATCCAGCAATCGAGCCTCACCGGCGAGGTCTATCGCTACGAAGTGGTGGGTCCGCCGCATTTCGGCATCACCAATCTGCGCACGGTGCAGGACTGGATCGTGCTGCGCCGCCTCTCGACCATTCCCGGCGTCGTCCAGGTCAACAGCTTCGGCGGACCGACCAAGGAATTCGAGGTGGAGGTCGATCTCCACAAGCTCGAGGCCTACCACCTCACCGTGCCCCAGGTCCTCGCCGTGCTCGGCAACGCCAACCTCAATGTGGGCGGCCGCGAGATCGCCGTCGGCGACCAGTCCGTGAACATCCGCGGCGTCGGCCTCATCAATGACGGCGGCGACGACGACCTGACCAAGGGATACCACGTCGACGACATCCAGAACATCGTCCTGACGACGGAGAATGGGGTCCCGGTTCAGGTCAAGGACATCGCCAAGGTCTATGTCGGCTACGTGCCGAGGCTGGGCATCGTCGGCCGCGATCACCGCGACGATATCGTCTATTCGATCGTCGTAATGGGCCGGACATTCCACACGGCCGACATCGTCCCGAAGATCGACGCCATGGTCGACCAGATGAACACCGACGGCTCGCTGCCGCCGGGGGTCCATATCGTCAAGATCTACAACCGCATGACGCTGGTCGGGGTGACTACGCACACGGTGCTGCACAATCTGATCTTCGGCTGCCTGCTCGTGTTCTTCATCCAGTGGATCTTCCTCGGCGACCTCCGCAGCGCCATCATCGTCGGGCTCAACATTCCCGTGGCGCTGTTCTTCGCCGTCATCCTGCTGGTCATCCAGGGCGAAAGCGCCAACCTCCTCTCGGTGGGCGCGGTCGATTTCGGCATCATCGTCGACGCGGCGGTCATCCTGGTCGAGAACATCTTCCGGAACTTCCAGTCGAGTCCGGACGACCGGCGACGGCTGCTCGAGGACCTCAACCAGGGCGTCTGGGGCGTCGATCCCACGAACCCGCATCGCCTCTCCACGATCAAGACCTGGAACAATCGCCTGCGCCTCATCCTGGTCAGCGGATTGCAGATCGACCGGGCGATCCTGTTCTCCGCCACGATCACCGTCGCCGCCTTCGTTCCGCTCTTCACCATGCAGGGCGTCGAGGGCCAGATCTTCGGTCCGATGGCGCGCACCTACGCCTATGCGCTGATCGGCGCGCTCATCGCCACCTTCACGGTAACGCCGGTCCTTGCCTCGCTGCTGATGCCGCAGCATGTGAAGGAGGTGGAGACCTTCCTCGTGCGGCTGATCCGCGCGATCTATACCCCGGCGCTCGAATTCTCGCTGAGCCACCGCAAGACCATGGTCGCCGCCGGGTTCGGCTTCCTGGTGGCGACGGGGGCGCTCATCCCCTATCTCGGCAGCGAGTTCCTGCCGGCGCTGGAAGAAGGCAATTACTGGATCCGCGCGTCGCTGCCGCCCTCCATGACGCTCGATTCCGGCACCGAGGCGACGCGCACCATGCGCGAGATTTTGCTCCGCCATCCCGAGGTGATCACCGTCGTGTCGCAGCACGGCAGGCCGGACAATGGCAGCGACGCCTCGCCCTTCTCGAACGTCGAGCTGTTCGTGCCGCTGAAGCCCGAGGACGAGTGGCCTTCGGGCATGACCAAGGACAAGCTGACCAAGGAGCTGCAGGCGGAGTTCGCGGCAGCGCTGCCAGGCGTCGGCTTCAACTTCTCGCAATACATCCAGGACAACATCGAGGAGGCGATCTCGGGCGTCAAAGGCGCCAATTCCGTCAAGATCGTCGGCTCCAACCTGAAGGAGCTCGAAAGGCTCGCCGCCGAGATCGCCGCGCAGCTGAAGCAGGTGCGCGGGATGGAGGATGTCGGCATCTTCCACGTCGTCGGGCAGCCGAACCTCAACATCCGCATCGACCGGGACAAGGCGGCGCGCTACGGCCTCAACACCGGCGACGTAAACACCGTGGTCCAGGCGGCGATGGGCGGCGCCGTCGCGTCGCAGGTGCTGGAAGGCGACCGCGCCTTCAACCTGACGCTGCGCTTCGCGCCCGAATACCGCAGCAGCTTCCAGGCGATCGGCAACATCCCGGTCGGCTACCAGACCGCGAGCGGCGCGACGGCCTACATTCCGCTGCACGAGCTGGCCTCGATCACCGAGGATACCGGCGCCTCCTACATCTATCACGAGGCGGTGAAGCGCATCATCCCGGTGAAGTTCAGCGTGCGCGACCGCGATCTCGGCAGCACCGTCGCCGAGGCGCAGCAGCGCATCGCGCAGAACGTCAAGCT
>JASHTP010000034.1 GCA_030040495.1 Alphaproteobacteria bacterium | reverse complement strand
CTTCCTGCTTGCAGCAAATGCCGAGCGGCTTGCCGACGAGCTCAGCAAGCGCGGCTATGCCGCGCAAGTGCTGGTGGCGCAAAGCCCCGGCGAGCCCGCCTGGTACCCGGTGGTGCTGATGCCGGTCAGCGATGCCGCCTCGGTGGCGCGTTTGGCGCAGGAGTTCAGTGCCAGCGAAGGGCACCAGGCCGAAGTGGTCTCGTGGCAGGCCGCGAAATGAACGGCGTCGTGCCCGGCTTTATTTCCCATAATATACATTATGCGATATTCGGTCGTGCCGGGGCGGCCCTGTCCCCCAGGTCCCGCTTCCCCCTGCGCTTGGGCGGTCGATCGATCAATTTTTACGCGGCTGCGAACAACTTTTTTCGCTAATCGCTGCTTTACCTTTCATTGGTTTCATGGCGGTCCGGCGACACCGAAAGGACCAAGCCCCGTGCATGGGGAGCGGATCAAAGTGGACCAGTCAGCCCTCGCGCGCCTCGCCGAGGGCAATGCGCGATTTCGCCGCGGCCAGCGCGGGGCATTGCGGCCTCAGCTCGCCTATCACGACCTGACCGGGCTCGACCTTTCGGGGCTCGATTTCGCCGGCGTCGACTTCACCGGCGCCTCGCTCCACCGCGTCAGCGCCAAGGGCGCCGATTTCAGCGGCGGCAACTTCTTCGGTGCCGACATGCGCATGGCGCAGCTGCAAGGCGCCAACCTGTCGCGCGCCGACATCCGCGGCGCCTGCCTGCGCGGCGCCGACCTCACCGGCGCCGTGCTGTTCGAGGCGGACCTGCGCGAAGGCACGCTGCTGCGCGCCGACAAGAAAGGCGGCCTCGCGCCCATCGATCTCGAGGTGCTGCCGGTCGAGCTCGTCATCGCCAACCTGACCGGGGCCAACCTCACCCGCGCCAAGCTCGCCGGCGGCTTCGCGGTGCGCGCCGACCTCACCAACGCCATTCTGCGCGGCGCCAACCTGGTGCGCATCGACCTGCGCAACGCCAATCTCACCGGCGCCGTGCTAGAGAACGCCGACCTGTCGCAGGCGAACCTAGCGGGCTGCTCGCTGCGCGGCAGCGTGCTCACCAACATCCGCTGGTACGGCGTGATCATGGACGGTGCCGACATGCTCGGCGCGGTGCTCGACGATCCCGCTCGCGCCGCCAGCATCGGCGCGCTCAACGTGCCCAAGGACAAACAGACGCTGCCGGCCTCGCTCGACGAGCTGGTGACGGCGCACGAAGCCTGGGTGCGCTCGCTCGGCGCGGAGGGCAAGCGCCTGCAGCTTTCCGGCATCGAGCTCGGCGCCGTCGATCTGCAGAACCGCGATCTCTCGGGCGCGGTGCTGCTCAACTGCGTGCTCACCGGGGCACGCTTCAACGGCGCCAAGCTGATGGTGATCGACCTGACGCTCGCGACGCTCGACCGCGCCGATTTCCGCGGCGCCGACATGCGCGCGGCGGTAATGCGGCAGGCCTTCCTGTCGCACGCGAACCTCTCCGACGTCAATCTCGACGCCGTCGTGCTCGACGGTGACGCCGCCCATGCGCGCCGCAGCAACCTCGACCAGGCCCGGCTGTGGAATGCGCGTCTCTGCAACGCCTCGCTGCGCGGCGCCTCGCTGCTCAATGCCGACTTCCAGCGCGGCGACCTTTCCGGCGCCGACTTCACCGACGCCCGCCTCGCCGGCGCGAGCTTCGTCGGCGCGGTGACGCGGCAGGCAAAATTCGGCGGCGCCGATCTGCGCCATGTGCACGGGCTGACGCTCCCCGTCCCGGCCGAAGCCGGCTGAGGCAGCGCCTCGGCTGCGCTGGCCGGAGCCGCCGGCGCGTGCTAGCACTGCGCGATGCCTCCTGCTGTCGATGTCGTGGCCGCGCCGGCCAGACCGGTCGACCTGAAGACGTGGATCGGCTTCGTCGCCATGAGCATCGGCATGCTGCTGGCGATCCTCGACATCCAGATCGTCGCCAGCTCGCTGCCGGACATCCAGGTCGGGCTCCATCTCCAATTCGCGCAGCTCAGCTGGGTGCAGACCGCCTATCTCATGGCCGAGATCGTCGCTATTCCGCTGACCGGCTGGCTCACCCGCGTGCTGTCGACGCGCGGCGCCTTCGTCGCCGGCGTCTCGGGCTTCACCGCCGCCAGCGTCGCCTGCGCGCTGTCGACCGGCTTCTGGTCGCTGGTGCCGGCGCGGATGGTGCAGGGCTTCTGCGGCGGTCTGCTCATCCCCCTCGTCTTCTCGGCGATCTTCCTCATGTTCCCGCTGCCGCAGAGGCCGCGCGCCACCGCGGTGGCGGGAGCGATGGCGATGCTGGCGCCGACGCTCGGGCCGACGGTGGGCGGCTTCATCACTGACCGCTATTCTTGGCACTGGCTCTTCCTCATCAACGTCGCGCCCGGCATTCTCGTCGCCCTCCTCGTCGCGCTGCTCGTCGATGTCGACCGGGGCGACCGGCGCAATTTCGGCTCGGTGGATCTGTGGGCCCTGCCCCTGCTCGCCGTCTCGCTCGCCAGCCTCGAAATCATCCTCAAAGAAGCGCCGCATCGCGGCTGGAGCGACCCGCCGATGCTGCTGCTCGCCGGCGCCTGCCTCGGCTGCGGAGCTTGGGCGATCCGCCGCTGTCTCCTCCATCCGCGCCCGCTGATCGACCTCGCCTGTTTCCGCGACCGCAATTTCACGCTGGGCTGCTGCTTCAGCTTCGCGCTGGGCATCGGCCTCTACGGTGCGACCTATCTGCTGCCGGTCTTTCTCGGCGTCGTACGCTTCTACGAGGCCTTCGACATCGGTCTCATCATGATCGTCACCGGCGCGACGCAGCTCCTGGTGGCGCCGCTCGCCGCCTTCCTCGAGCCGCGCGTCGATGCGCGGCTGCTGACCTTCGCCGGCTACGGCCTCCTCGCCGCCGGGCTCGTCGGCAACGGCTTCATGAACTCCGGGACCGATTTCTGGGGATTGTTCTGGCAGCAGATCGCGCGCGGCGCCGCGGTCATGCTGTGCCTCCTGCCGAGCACGGCGCTGGCGCTCGACGCGCTGCCGGCGGCGCGCGTGCCCAACGCCAGCGGCGTCTTCAACCTGATGCGCAATCTCGGCGGCGCCATCGGCCTCGCCCTCATCGACACCATCATCGAGCGCCGCACCCCGGAGCATGCCCAGGCGCTCGTCGCCCGGCTTCAGGCCGGCGATCCCGCGGCGGCGCGGTTCGTCGGCCTGGCCACCGCGCGGGTCACCGGCGTGCCCTTCACCCATATCGACCAGGCGACGCGCGATTTCGTCGCGCCGCTGGTCAGCCGCGCCGCGCTGGTGGCCGCCATCAATGACGCCTGGATCTTCATCGGCGGGCTGGTGCTGCTGTCACTGCTGCTGCTGCCGCTGATGCGGTCGCGACCGCCTCAGCAGGAGCCGTAGCGCCCGTCCGGCCGGGTCCAGGTCTGCGTCTCGCCGAAGAGCGGAATGCCGACATAGCCCCGGAGCTGCAGCACGCCGGCGCCCTCGAGAAACATCGTGGCGTGGTAGGTCTTGCCGCTGTCGGGATCGTAGATCCAGCCGTCGGTCCAGCGCTGCGGCTCGGCGCGGCGGAAGCCGCCCAACATGGTGAGGCCGCACAGCGACCGTTGCCGCAAGGCGGGGTCCGGGTTCTTGTCGTCCGCCGCCGGCGCGCCGCGACGCATCGGATTGATCAGCCAGACGAGCCTGCCGCAGACCGAGTCGCCGCAGGCATAGATGTCGACGACGCCGCGCTTGGTCGCGGTCAGCCAGCGGCCGAAGATCTGCTGCTGCTGCGGCGGCGCCTGCGCCGCGGCGCCTACGGCGAGGCTGAGCATGACGGCGATGACTAGGCCGGCGATGGCGCGCATCTTCCCGTTCCCCCCCGGCGCGGTCTATGCGGCGAGGCTGAGTCCCTTGTCAAGCGCGGGCGAGCTTGCGACACCGCGACGGGCCGAGTATCCCTAGCTCCGCCTGGCTCATGAACCTTCTCGTCGCTTACCTCGTCATCGGCATCGGCAGCGCGCTGGGCGGGCTTGCGCGTTACGGCACCGGCGCCCTGGCGGTGGCGCTGTGGGGCGCCGTTTTTCCGTGGGGCACGATCCTCATCAACATCCTCGGCTCTCTCGTCATCGGCGGCTTCGCCACGCTCACCGGGCCGGACGGGCGCATCTATATCGGCTCGCTCGGGCGTCAGTTCGTCATGATCGGCCTGTGCGGCGGCTACACCACCTTCTCCTCCTTCAGCCTCGAGAGCCTGCAGCTGCTGCAACAGGGCCGCCCGCTCGCCGCCGGCGCCAACATCGCGCTGTCGCTGGTGCTATGCTTGCTCGCCGTGTGGATCGGCCATGTGCTGGCGCAACGAGCGAACAAATGAGCGCAGGGAAGGCCTGTAACCGGTTGATTCAGAAATATTACCTATCCGACGGAGGCGGCGCGTGCTAGGCGCCGCTCTGGTCGCGGCGGGCAGCTTCCTGGGCGGCATGGCGCGGTATGCCCTGTCGGGATGGGTGGCCAACCGCATCGGCGAAACCTTTCCCTGGGGCACGCTGGTGGTCAATATCAGCGGCTGCTTCGTCATAGGGGTTTTTGCCGCCCTCGTCGCGCCGATAGGGGCGATGCCCGGCAATTCCCTCGTGCGCGAGCTCGGCGTGATCGGCCTGTGCGGCGGCTACACCACCTTCTCCTCCTTCAGCCTGCAGACCCTGAATTTGGCCCGCAACGGCGAATGGGGGCGCGTGCTCGGCAACATCGCCGCCTCGGTGACCGTCTGTCTCATCGCCGTCTGGGCCGGTTTCGGCCTGGGGGCGTCTATCTTCGGAGGGTGATTCCATGCAGGTTCCCCGCGACGCCATGCTGCTGCGCATCTTCATCGGCGAAGACGACCGCCACCAGCATCTGCCGCTTTTCGAAGCGATCGTGCTCAAGGCGCGCGAGCAGCATCTTGCCGGTGCCACGGTGCTGCGCGGTCCCATGGGCTTCGGCCATTCGAGCCGCCTTCACACCACGAAGGTGCTGCGGCTCAGCGAAGACCTGCCGATCGTCGTCGAGCTCGTCGACAGCGAGGACAAGATCAACGCCTTCCTGCCGCTGCTCGACGGCATGATGGGCAGCGGCCTCATCACCTTGGAACGGGTGAAGGTGCTGCAATACGGCCAGGACAAGCCGGCCTGAGATGAGCGACGCGCCCGACCTCAAGCGGCTGCTCGACATCATGGCGCGGCTGCGCGATCCCGACCGCGGCTGTCCCTGGGACCGCGCGCAGAGCTTCGCCACGATCGCGCCTTACACCATCGAGGAGGCCTACGAGGTGGCCGAGGCCTGCGAGCGCGGCGACGCGGCGGCGCTCAAGGACGAGCTCGGCGATCTCCTCTTCCAGGTCGTCTTCCACGCGCGGATGGCCGAAGAGGCCGGGCTCTTCGCCTTCAACGACGTGGCCGCGGCGATCGCCGACAAGATGCTGCGCCGCCATCCGCACGTCTTCGGCGATGCCGTCATCGCCGACGCCGCGGCGCAGACCGCCGCCTGGGAGGAGCACAAGGCCGCGGAACGGCACGCCAAGGCGGCCGCATCGGGGGCGCGTCCCAGCGCCCTCGACGGCGTCGGCGCGGCGCTCCCTGCCCTAAGCCGCGCCGAGAAGCTGCAGCGCAGGGCGGCACGAGTCGGATTCGATTGGCCGGAGGCGGCCCCCGTCCTCGACAAGATCGCCGAAGAGATCGCCGAGCTGCGGCAGGCGATGGCGCAAGGAGCGCCCGCGCCCATCGCCGACGAGATCGGCGATCTCCTCTTCGCCGTGGTCAATCTGGCGCGCCATGTCGAGATCGATCCCGAACAGGCCTTGCGCGGTGCCTGCCGCAAATTCGAGCGGCGCTTTCGCCGGGTCGAGACCCTCCTCGAAGAGGCCGGCAGCTCCACCGGCGCGGCGAGCCTCGAGGAGATGGAGGCGCAGTGGCGTCGGGCCAAGGGCGAGGAAGGCTGAAACCCGCCGCCCGGCGTCCGACGAAGACCTCGGGGAACACGGTAAGCGATACGTTAAGTCTCGCTTGTACTCGCCTAAAATCCCACATGAAAACGCTGTCTTAGGTTGCTGCGTGCGGGGATAATCTGCGACATCGGACGCGGTCCGGCTTGGTCATCGGGGCAGCTGCGGCGCCCCGGCGCATGGCAGAGAGAAGCGATGTTGAGCGGGGACAAGCGGGCAAGCCTCAGTTCCGGCCTGCTCGCGGCAAGAGACCAGACTTCCATGAGCGACAGCGACGCCGAACGCGCGGCGCCGGCCGCGTCGCTCTTCGCCACGCCGCGGGGTGGGACGCGGCAGCGCGTCATGGCGGCCTTGCAGCAGCCGGTGGACGACAGGGCTGAAAGCGATCCCGACATTGACGACGGCTCCCTGGCGCCGGCGGATGCCGATTCGGTGCTTTACAGCAAGGGCGATGCCTCGGCCTCGGGCTTCCGACCGTGGTACTGGTCCTATGAGAGCGAAGGCAGCGCGCCGTCGCGCGGTGACGCGGAAAGGCC
>JASHTP010000415.1 GCA_030040495.1 Alphaproteobacteria bacterium | reverse complement strand
ATGATGTCGATCAAGTCGGTGAACGGGCTCAGCCACTACACCAACTGGACCATCGGCCACGTCCATTCCGGCGCATTGGGCTGGGTCGCCTTCATCACCTTCGGCGCGCTCTACTACCTGGTGCCGGTGCTGTGGAAGCGCGAGCGGCTCTACTCGACGCGGCTCGCCGCCTATCACTACTGGATCGCCACCCTCGGCATCCTCGTCTACATCGTCTCGATGTGGGTCGCCGGCATCATGCAGGGGCTGATGTGGCGCGCCTATGACGAGATGGGCTTCCTGCAATACTCCTTCGCCGAAGTGGTGGCGCGCATGCACCCCTTCTACCTCATGCGCGCGCTGGGCGGCGTCCTCTTCCTGCTGGGCGCGCTGATCATGACCTACAACCTCTGGCGGACGGCGCGCGGCGAGACGCGGCACGAGGCGCAACTGGCGCCCGCGCCCGCCCCCGCGGAGTGAGGAGACCGCCATGCGCTTCCTGAACCACAAGTTCCTCGAGCAGCACGCGGTCCTGCTGGCGATCATGACGCTGATCACCGTCGCCATCGGCGGCATCGTCGAGATCGTGCCGCTGTTCACCATCGAGACGACGATCGAGCGGGTCAAGGGCGTCAGACCCTACTCGCCGCTCGAGCTCGCCGGCCGCGACATCTATATCCGCGAGGGCTGCTATCTCTGCCACAGCCAGATGATCCGGCCGTTCCGCGACGAGGTCGAGCGCTACGGCCATTACAGCCTCGCCGCCGAGAGCATGTACGACCATCCCTTCCAGTGGGGCTCCGAGCGGCAGGGGCCGGACCTGGCGCGCGTCGGCGGCAAGTACTCGAACGAATGGCACGTGGCGCATCTCGCCAATCCGCGCGACGTGGTGCCGGAATCGATCATGCCGTCCTACGCCTTCCTCGCCGACCGGCCGGTCGATCTCGACCATCTCGCCGACCATCTGCGCACGCTGCGCCTGGTCGGCGTGCCCTACACCGACGAGATGATCGCCAACGCCAAGGTCGACGCGATCGCCCAGGACGATCCCAACGCCGACACGACGGCGCTGCTGAAGCGCTATCCCGGCGCGGTCACCGGCGGCTTCGGCGGCGCTCCCGAGATGGTGACCGAGCGCGACGCGCTCATCGCCTACCTGCAGATGCTGGGCACGCTGGTGAAGTTCCGCGACGTGTCGCCCGACGATCTCAAGCAATAGAGGGGGACGAAGATGGATCTGCCCGCGCTCGTCGACCGGCTGCACCTGCCGCTCCTGGTGCTGATGGTGGTGATCTTCTGCGCCATCGTCGCCTGGACCTACGCGCCGCGCCGCCGCAAGCGCATGGACGACAGCGCGAACATCCCGCTGCGCGACGATCGCTGAGGAGCCGCCATGCCGACCAAGAGAGAGAAGGACGTCGCCACCGTCCGCGAGACCACCGGCCATGAATGGGACGGCATCCGCGAATTCGACACGCCGCTGCCGAGATGGTGGCTCTACACCTTCATCGCCACGATCGTGTTCGCGGTCGTCTATTGCGTGCTCTACCCGTCGATCCCGCTGCTGCGCACGCACACCGAGGGCCTGCTCGGCTACACCAACCGCACCGCGCTCGTCGCCAGCACGAAGGCGGCGGTGGCGGCGCAGGCGAAGTTCATCGACCGCATCCGCGCCGCCTCGCTCGACGACATCCGCAAGGATCCCGAGCTGCTCGGCTTCGCCGAGACCGGCGGCCGCGCCGCCTTCAACGAGAATTGCGCGCCCTGCCACCGTCCCGGCGGCGCCGGCGCCAAGGGCTTCCCCAACCTCGCCGACGACGACTGGCTCTGGGGCGGCACGCTGGCGGCGATCCAGCAGACCATCACCCACGGCATCCGCAACGCCGATCCCGACTCGCGCCAGTCGCAGATGCCGCGCTTCGGCGCCGACGGCATCCTCAACCGGCAGCAGATCTCCGACGTCGCCGACTATGTGATGACGCTTTCCCACCAGCCGGCGCCGGCCGAGTCGGCCAAGCGCGGCGCCGCCATCTTCGCGCAGAACTGCGTGCTCTGCCACGGCGAGAAGGGCACCGGCAACCAGGAGATCGGCGCCAAGAACCTGGCCGACGGCATCTGGCTTTATGGCGGCGACAAGGCGACGCTGATCCAGACCATCACCTACGCGCGCAACAGCAGCATGCCGTCCTGGGGCGCGCGGCTCGATCCCGTCACCATCAAGATGCTGACCATCTACGTCCACTCGCTCGGCGGCGGCCAATAGCGGCGGGGCCATGTCGAGCACCCTGACACGCGCGCGCGACGAGCATGACGAGGAGGGCATCCCGCTCTTCGCGCCGCACGAGAAGGTCTATCCGCGCGGCGTCCAGGGACCGATCCGCCGCCTGAAATGGGCGGTGCTCTGCGCCTGCCTCGCGCTCTATTACATCGGGCCCTGGCTGCGCTGGGACCGCGGGCCCGCGCATCCCAGCCAGGCGCTGCTCATCGACATGCCGGCGCGGCGCGCCTATTTCTTCTGGATCGAGATCTGGCCGCAGGAGCTCTACTACCTCGCCGGCCTGCTGATCCTCGGCGCCATCGGCCTTTTCCTGGTCACCAGCCTCTTCGGCCGGATCTGGTGCGGCTACACCTGCCCGCAGACAGTCTGGACCGACCTCTTCCTCTGGGCGGAGCGCCTCATCGAGGGCGACCGCGCCCAGCGCATCCGCCTCGACCAGCAGGGGCTGTCGCTCGAGAAGGTCGCCAAGAAGACCGCCAAGCACGCCGCCTGGCTGCTCATCGCGGTCGCGACCGGCGGCGCCTGGGTGATGTACTTCAACGACGCGCCGACGCTGGTGCGCGACGTCTTCACCCTCCACGCCTCGACGACCCAATACGGCTTCATCGGCCTCTTCGCCGGCACCACCTACCTCTTGGCGGGCTGGGCGCGCGAGCAGGTCTGCACCTATATGTGCCCGTGGCCGCGCATCCAGTCGGCGATGATCGACGAGGAGACCTTCGCCGTCACCTATCGCGACTGGCGCGGCGAGCCGCGCGGCAAGCACAAGAAGGGCGACAGCTGGGCGGGCCGCGGCGACTGCATCGACTGCCGCGCCTGCATCGCCGTCTGCCCCACCGGCATCGACATCCGCGACGGCCTGCAGCTCGAATGCATCGGCTGCGGGTTGTGCATCGACGCCTGCAACGAGATCATGGACAAGGTCGGTCGTCCGCGCGGCCTCATCGCCTTCGACACCTACGCCAACGGCGTCGCGCGCAAGCGCGGCGAGACGCCGCACCGGCGCTTCCTGCGGCCGCGCACCTTCATCTATGCCGCGGTCCTGCTGTTCGTCACCGCACTCATGCTGACGGCGCTGACGCGGCGCAGCACGGTCGAGATCAGCGTGCTCGCCGACCGCAGCCCGCTCTTCGTGCGGCTCGCCGGCGGCTCGATCCGCGACGGCTACACGCTCAAGATCGAGAACAAGGCCAGCGAGACGCGGACCTACGCGATCAGCGCCCAAGGGCTGCCCGGCGCGCTGTTGCACGTGGCGGAGCTGGAGGTGGTGGCGGTGCCGGCCGAGCAGGGCACCGTCCTGCCGGTGCGCGGCGACGCCATCGGCAGCTTCCGCGTCTATCTGCAGGCGCCGAAGAGCGGCCAGCCCGAGACCCATTTCCAATTCATCGTCCGCGAGACCCAGAGCGGCGAGACGGCGCGCTACGAGGCCACCTTCCGCGGTCCCGCATCTTGAGGAGGCGCACGCGATGAGCTCCTACCGCTGGATCCCCTGGGTCATCGCCGCCGGCCTCGGCGTCGTCGTCGTCGTCAACGGCGCGCTCGCCTATCTCGCGGAGAGCAGCTCGACCGGGCTCGTCACCGAGCAT
>JASHTP010000414.1 GCA_030040495.1 Alphaproteobacteria bacterium | reverse complement strand
GCTGTGGATCAACACCGGCACGCTCTGCAACATCGCCTGCACCCATTGCTACATCGAATCGAGCCCGCGCAACGACCGGCTCGTCTATCTCACCACCGCCGAGCTGCGCTCCTATCTCGACGAGATCGTGCACGAGCAGCTGCCGACCGAGGAGATCGGCTTCACCGGCGGCGAGCCCTTCATGAATCCCGACATCCTGGAGATGCTCGAGGAGTGCCTCGCCCGCGGCTTCCGCGTGCTGGTGCTGACCAACGCCATGCGGCCGATGCAGCGGCTCGAGAAACCGCTGCTCGCGCTGCAGCGCCGGCTCGGCGCGGGGCTGACGATACGCGTCTCGCTCGACCATTATACGCGCGCGCTCCACGAGGAGGAGCGCGGGTCGGGCACGTGGCAGCCGACCTTCGACGGGTTGCGCTGGCTCGCCGGCAACGGCTTCACCGTCGCGGTCGCCGGCCGCATGCTGTGGGGCGAGCCCGACGCCGCCATGCGCCAGGGCTTCGCCCGGCTCTTCGCCGAGCACGGGATCGCCATCGACGCCGGCGACCGCGAGGCGCTCGTCATCTTTCCGGAGATGGACGAAGCCGCCGACGTGCCGGAGATCACCGAGGCCTGTTGGGGCCTGCTCCATGTCGAGCCGCGCTCGCTGATGTGCGCCTCCTCGCGCATGGTGGTGAAGCGCAAGGGCGCGGCAAGCCCGAGCGTCGTCGCCTGCACGCTCCTCCCCTACGACGCGCAGTTCGATCTCGGCCCGACGCTCGCGTCCGCCTCGGGCGCCGTCGCTCTCGACCATCCGCACTGCGCCAAATTCTGCGTGCTCGGCGGCGGCGCCTGCAGCAGGGGTTAGCGGGGCCTGGTTGTGGCACGGCCGCGCGGCCGTGCCGGCAAGATTTCTCGTCCGCGGGACAAGGGGACGGTCATGGTCAAGTTCATCGTGGCGCTATTGTTAGCTTGCCTGACGGCGGGACCGAGCTTCGCCGATGATCGCGGCGCGATACTCGGCGTCTGGAAGCTCGTTTCCTACGAGGTCGAAATCCAAGCGACGGGCCAGAAAGCCCCGGTCATGGGGAATAACCCGACCGGTTACGCCATCTTCACGCCGCAAGGGCGTGTGTTCTTCATGCTGACCGGAGAAGGCCGCAAGCCGGCGAAGACGGCCGAGGATCGCGCCGACCTCCTGAGCACGCTGGTTGCTTACACCGGCACCTTTCGCGTCGAAGGCGACAAGTGGATCACCAGGGTCGAGGTCGCCTGGAATCCTGAATGGGTCGGCACGGAACAGGCGCGGACTTTCACGCTGGAGGGCGACAGCCTGCACGTGCTGACGCCCTGGCGCATCATGCCGAATTGGGCCGACAAGGGCATGACGCGGAGCATCATCACCTTCGTGCGGTCGCAATAGCGCGGAAGGCAATGTGACGCGCCGCCGGTGCCCGGTGCCGGGATCCAGCCGCCTCGCCGCCGCGTGAATTGAACGCGTTCGGTTCTTGGCCTAGCATCCGCAGGCCGGACTACGGGACGGCGACAACAACTCAACGGGAGGGATTATCCATGTATTTCCGTATTTTGACCGTCGCGCTCTTGGGCACGGCGCTGATGGTCGGCGCGAGCCAGGCGCAGCAGGCGCCGGCGCCGGCGACGAGCCCGCTCGACGTCGTTCCCGAGAAGATGCCGTTCAGCGAGCCCTACGGCCCGCCGATCACGCTGGCCCACGCCAAGAAGCTGATCGCCGCGGTCGAGGCCGAAACCAAAAAGCGCGGCTGGGCGATGAACATCACGGTGGTCGATTCCGGCGGCAACCTCGTCGCCTTCGAGCGCATGGACGGCGCGCAGCTCGCCTCGATAGCGGTCTCCGAGCACAAGGCGCGCGCGGCGGTGATGTATCGCCGCCAGACCAAGGTGTTCGAGGACGCGATCCAGAAGGGCGGCTTGACCTATATAATGACGCTCGACGGGGCGATCGCCTCTCGCGGCGGCTTCCCGCTCATCCAGGGCGGCAAGATCATCGGCGCCATCGGCTGCTCCGGCGGCACCGGCTCGCAAGACGCCACGGTGTGCCAGGTCGGCGCCGACATGGTGAAGTAAGCCTTTCTTCGGGGAAATCTTGCGCCGCCGTCGTCTCCCATGCCTGTTCGCGGCGTGCCGGAGCGGCGGCGGGTCGCAGTGGCAATCGAGCCGCGGCCGGGCAAGTGCAGGCGGCGGCAACGGTCGCAGCCGGCTTGGCGCCGGCCGGTATGATCGATTGAATGATCGGGGGGATGCAATGAAGGGGGACGCGATGAAATGGAGTTCGTTTGCGGCGGCGGCCGTTCTGATGTTGCTGCTTTCGGCCGGCGCGGCACCGGCGGCCGAGATCAAGGTGATCAGCTCCAACGGACTGACCACGGTGCTTGGGGAGCTCGGGCCGAAATACGAGCAGGCCACCGGCAACAAGCTCGTCATCCATTACGACGTCGCCAACGTTCTCAAGAAGAACATCATGGATGGCGAGGCCTTCGACGTTGCCATTCTTACCGGCCCGGTCATGGACGAGATGGTCCAGGCGGGCAAGGTCAGGCCCGCGACGCGCGTCGAGATCGCCCGTTCGGGCGTCGGCATCGCCTACAAGGCGGGATCGCCGAAACCCGACATCCACGACGCCGACGCCTTCAAGCGCGCCCTGCTGGCCGCGCACTCCGTGGCCTATACGACACAGGGCGCGAGCGGCCTCTATTTCATCTCGGTTTGCGAGAAGCTCGGCATCGGCGACCAGGTCAAGGCCAAGGCCAAGGTGCTCCAGGGCGGCCGCGTCGCCGAGCTCGTCGCCAGGGGCGAGGCCGAGCTTGCCGCGCAGCAGATCAGCGAGCTCCTGCCGGTGGCCGGCGTAGAGATCGTCGCCTTTCCGCCCGACCTGCAGAAATTCACCAGCTTCCCGGGCGCGGTGGGAACCGCGGCGAAGCGGCCCAAGGCCGCGGCGGGACTGATCAAGTTTCTGGCCGACCCCAAGAACGCGGCGTTGATGAAGGCGAAAGGCATGGAGCCGGGCTGACGCCCGGTTCTGCCGGCGGCTCAGCCGGCGGCCGCGCTTCGAGGAGGATTCGGAGCCGGAACTGCGCGCCGCCGCCTATCGGGACGGTCGCGGAGGCCGCGGTCGAAGGCGATTGCCCTGCGCCAGGCCCTACGCCGCTTCCGGATGCGTCAAGGCCGCGTCGAACTGCTCGAGCGCCCAGTCGATTTCGTCGCCGGTGATCACCAGCGGCGGGCTGACGCGGATGGTATGGTCGTGGGTGTCCTTGCACAGGACCCCGCGCCGGCGCAGGGCGTCGCAATAGCGCCGGGCGCCGCCGGCTTGCGGGTGAAGCTCGACGGCGATCATCAGGCCGCGGCCGCGCACTTCCTTCACGGCGGGGCTGTCGATGCGGCGCAGTCCGGCGAGGAAACGCGCACCCATCGCGCCGGCGTTTTCGATCATGCCTTCTTCGAGGAGGACCTTGAGCGCGGCGCGCGCCACGGCGCAGGCAAGCGGGTTGCCGCCGAAGGTGCTGCCGTGCTCGCCCGGCTTCAACACGCCGAGGACCTCGTCGTTCGAGAGCACCGCCGACACCGGATAAAAGCCGCCCGACAGCGCCTTGCCGATCAGGGTGAGATCGGCCTCGATCCCTTCATGCTCTTCGGCGAGCAGCCGGCCGGTGCGGCCGAGACCGGTCTGAACCTCGTCGAGAATCAGGATCACGTTGTGACGCGTGCAGATCTCGCGCACCGATTTGAAATAGCCTTTGGGCGGAATGATCACCCCCGCCTCGCCCTGGATGGGCTCGACCAGAAAGGCGACCGTATCGGGCGTGATCGCGGCTTCGAGCGCGGCGGCGTCGGCGAAGGGGACGACGCGGAATCCCGGCGTGAACGGGCCGAAGCCGTCGCGCGCCGTGGGATCGGTGCTGAAGCCGACGATGGTCAGGGTGCGGCCATGGAAGTTGTTGGCGCAGACGATGATCTCGGCCCGGTCCTTGGGCACGCCCTTCACCTCATACCCCCATTTGCGCGCGACCTTGATCGCGCTTTCCACCGCTTCGGCGCCCGAGTTCATCGGCAGTACCTTGTGCGAATGGGTGGCGGCGCAGAGCTCTTGGTAGAACAGCGGGAGCTGGTCGTTCATGAACGCGCGCGAGGTGATGGCGAGCCGCGATGCCTGCTCGGTGAGCGCCGCCAGGATGCGCGGGTGACAATGCCCCTGATCGACCGCCGAATAGGCCGACAGGCAATCGAGGTAGCGCCGGCCATCGACGTCCCAAACCCAGACGCCGAGGCCGCGGGTGAGTACGACATCGAACGGGCTGTAATTGTGCGCGCCGTATTGGCGCTCAAGGGCGCGGTAGCTGTCGC
>JASHTP010000413.1 GCA_030040495.1 Alphaproteobacteria bacterium | reverse complement strand
GGCCGCCTCGCTGCTCGGCGCCGCGTCGCTGGCGATGAGCCGCGCCGGGATCGCCGATCCCACACTCGCCCGGGTGGCCGCGGGCGCCGCCGCCCAGGCCTGCCACCAGCATGCCCTGGCGCTTGCCGCCGGCGCCGGGCCGGAGCATCTCTTCGCGATAAAATACCGGCTTTTCGCCGCCGGACGCTGGCCGCTCGGGGTTGTCGGCGACCGCTGCTTCGTGTTCTAGTGCGCCCCGCCCTTTGCTTCGGAGTTTCCGCCCCATGGCCTATGCGATTACCGCCCCGACCATTGCCACCGTGCCCGTGATCGGCGGCGAGTCTTTCCCGGTCCACCGCATTTACTGCGTCGGCCGCAACTATGCCGAGCATGCGCGCGAGATGGGGCACGATCCCAACCGCGAGCCGCCTTTCTTCTTCATGAAGCCCGCCGACGCCATCGTGCCTACCGGCAGCACCATCCCCTATCCGCCGAAGACCAACGACTATCAGCACGAGATCGAGATGGTGGTGGCGCTCGCCAAGGGCGGCCGCGACGTGCCGGTGGAGAAGGCGCTCGACCTCGTCTTCGGCTACGCGGTCGGCCTCGACATGACGCGGCGCGACGTGCAGGGCGAGGCCAAGAAGCTCGGCCGGCCCTGGGACATGGGCAAGGGCTTCGACCAGTCGGCACCCTGCGCGCCGATCTCGCCGGTGAGCAAGGTCGGCCACATCGCCAAGGGCGCGATCTGGCTCAAGGTCAACGGCGAGACCCGCCAGAAGGGCGACATCGAGCAGCTGATCTGGTCGGTGGGCGAGACCATCGCCTATCTCTCGGGCTATGTCGCGCTGGCGCCCGGCGACCTCATCTATAGCGGCACGCCCGCCGGCGTCGGCGCGGTGAAGAAGGGCGACAAGCTCGAGGGCCATGTCGACGGGCTGACGGACCTCGTCGTCACCATCGGCTGAGCGGGACGCGCGCCATGGCGCTGAAGCTCGCCACCTGGAACATCAACTCGGTGCGGCTCAGGCTCGACAATGTGCGCCGCTTCATCGCCGAGCAGCAGCCGGACGTGCTCTGCCTGCAGGAAACCAAGGCGCATGACGACGTCTTCCCGCGCGACGCCTTCGCCGCGCTGGGCTATCGTCATCAGCTCGTCCATGGCATGAAGAGCTACAACGGCGTCGCCGTGCTGTCGCGCCGCGCGCTCGAGGGGAGCGCGACGCGGAGCTGGTGCCGGCGCGAGGATTGCCGTCACGGCATCGTCCGGCTCGAAGGCGGCATCGAGCTGCACAATCTCTATGTTCCCGCCGGCGGCGACATCCCGGATCCCGACGAGAACCCGAAATTCGCTCATAAGTTGCAGTTCCTCGACGAGCTCACGGCCTGGTTCGGCGAGGAGCGCAGCGCGCGCAGGACGATGATCGTCGTCGGCGATCTCAACATCGCCCCGCTCGAGACCGACGTCTGGTCGCACAAGCAGCTCCTCGACGTCGTCAGCCACACGCCGGTCGAAGTGGCGAAGCTCGAGGCGCTGCGGCGCTCGGCCAAGTTCGTCGACGCCGTGCGCGCCTTCATCCCGCCCGAAGAGCGGCTTTACAGCTGGTGGAGCTACCGCGCGCACGACTGGGAGGCGAGCGATCGCGGCCGGCGGCTCGACCATGTCTGGGTGACGCCGCGGCTCAGCGGCAAGCTGCGCTCGGCTTCGGTGCATCGCGACATGCGCGGCTGGGAGAAGGCGTCCGACCACGTGCCGGTGGTCGTCGAGCTCGCGGAGTGACGCCCGCGCCGGCGCGGGGCGCGGCTTCGGATCAGTCGCCGGGTTCGGCGGCCTCGGCCTCGCCCACGCGCTCGCGGCGGCCGAGCCAAAGCGCCGCCAGCACCACCACCACCGCGCCGCCGGTAACCATACCGATGCGCGCCAGCAAACTATCCGGCAGGCGATCGATGGCGAGCCCGCCGAAGACTGCCACCACCAGCCCGGCATAGAGCAGCGCCGGCAGCGCGGCGAAGACGCCGCGCCGCCAGCCGGATCCACGGGCTGAAGGGGCGAGGTCGTGCGAGGCGGGGAGGTCGGCCATGATACAACAATCCGAGGCATGGCCTGCGGCGGTTTCGCCGAAGGCCCGCTTGTAAGCTAAGGGAGGCGTACCGTACCAACGGCTGAGCGGCGCAGTTATTCCAGCCGCTCGGCCGTCATGGACGATTTGTAGCGCGAGAAGCTTGAGAAGCGGTTGACGCGGCCGGCGCCGGCCGCGGAAATTTCATCGCGCTGGTGGCGGCAGGCGCGCCTCGGCCGATTTAATGTTGCTTTCACCGGTGATGGTTAAGGTGGCGCCCGACCCCCCTCGCGCCGGACGGCCCCTATGCACTTCCTCGATCGGTTCAAGATCAAAGCCAAGCTCGGCCTGTTGCTGGGGTTGAGCGCGCTGGCGTTGACGGTGCTCGTCTTCATGGCGGCCTCTCTCATGCATCAGCGCATGATCGATGACCGCATCGCCAAGCTGCACGCCATCGTCGAGCTGCTGATCGGCCAGGCGCAAGCGCTGGAGGATCAGGTCAAGGCGGGCAAGATCACCCATGACGAGGCGCTGGCGCGCTTTCGCACCGCCGTCTATGGCAGCTGGTACGACGACCATCACGACTACGTCATGACCTTCTTCCTGGATGGCGTTGCGCTCGCCAATGGGGCTGCGCCCGACCAGCAGGGGACCAGCCGGCTTGGCATCAAGGACGCCACCGGCAAGCCGATCATCGGCTCGATGCTCGAGGTGCTGAAGACCGCCGATCAGGGCACCACCGAGTACGTGTTTCCGAAGCCCGGCACCAAGGAACCTTTGCCGAAGCTCACCTTCGTCGAGAAATTCAAGCCGTGGAACGCGTTTTTCGGCACCGGCGTGTGGATCGACGACATCGAGGCCGAGTACCGCGCGACGCTGCTGAAGCTGGCCCTGTTCGGCCTCTCGATCTTGGCGGTGGTGGCGGCGATCACCTTCGGAGTGAACCGCAACATCACGGGCTCGCTCGGCAGCCTGAAGGCGAAGATGGCGAAGCTCGCCGCGGGGGATCTCGGCGTCGAGATCGGCGAGGCCTCGCGTCGCGACGAGGTCGGCGACATGGCGCGGACGGTGCAGGTATTCAAGGAGAACGCCGTGGCGATGCGCCGTCTGGAAACGGAGCAGGCGGAGCTCAAGGCGCAGGGCGAGGCGGAAAAGCGCCGGGCGCTCGGCGAGCTGGCGTCGCGCTTCGAGGCGCGGGTGCGCGGCATCGTCGAGGCGGTGTCCGAGGCCGCTTCGGAGATGCAGTCGACGGCGCAGGGGCTGACCGCCTCCGCCGAAGGCACGCGGCAGCGGGCGCTGGCGGTGGCGTCGGGAGCGGGCCAGGCGACGACGAACGTGCAGACCGTGGCCGCGGCGTCCGAGGAGCTCTCCGCCTCGATCGCCGAGATCGGCCGCCAGGTGGTGCAGGCGGCGTCAACGGCGAAGTCGGCGGCGGAGGAGGGGCGCAAGACCGACCACAGCGTGGCGAGCCTGGCCGAGGCGGCGGAGAAGATCGGCGAGGTGGTGGCGCTCATCAACGACATCGCCAGCCAGACGAACCTGCTGGCCCTGAACGCGACGATCGAGGCGGCGCGCGCCGGCGAGGCGGGGAAGGGCTTCGCCGTGGTGGCGTCGGAGGTGAAGTCGCTGGCGACGCAGACGGCGAAGGCGACGGACGATATCCGCGCGCAGATCGCCTCGATCCAGGGCGAGACGCAGAGCGCGGTCCAGGCGATCCGCTCGATCTCGTCGACGATCATGGCGGTGAACGAGATCTCGTCCTCGATCGCTTCGGCGGTGGAGGAGCAGACGGCGGCGACGCAGGAGATCACGCGCAACGTGCAGCAGGCGGCGGCGGGCACGCGCGACGTGTCGCAGAACATCACCGGCGTCAGCGACGCCGTCGAGAAGGCGGGATCCGTCGCCCAGAGCGTCAAGCATGCCGCCGACGGCCTCGCCGAGCAGGCCCAGGCGCTGCGCCACGAGGTCGACCAGTTCCTGGCGACGCTCCGGGCCGCATAGCCGTCAGCTGTCCGTCGAGTTTTCGGTTGTCAGTCGTCAGTTTTCGGATGTCAGTCGAGGGCCGACTGAGAACTGAAAACTGACGACTGACGACTCAGCTGATGGCTGATGGCTGATGGCTGACAGCTGAGAGCTGACGGCTATCATCTGGCGATGACCCGTCATCGCTATCCCCCGAGCGCGCTCCTCGGCGATTATGCCCGCGCCGCGCTCGGGCTGGCGCTCACCCTGCTGCCGCTGCTGCTGGTGGCGATGCCGCCGGTCGCGGCGGCGATCTTCGCGCTGCTCGCCTTGCTCTTCGCCCTGTTCGCGCTGAGCACGCTGATGCGCCAGCTCGGCACCGTGGCGGTCGACGAGCGCGGCATCGAAGTCGAAGGCGGCTGGCGCCGGCGCATCGACTGGCAACAGCTGCGGCGCGCGCGGCTGCGCTGGTTCGCGGCCCGGCGCGACCGGCGCGCGGGCTACATGCAGCTCGTGCTCGCCGGCGGCGGACGGCGCATCGCCATCGACAGCCGCATCGCCGATTTCGACACCATCGCCGCCGCCGCCGCGCGCGCCGCCGAGGCGCGCGGCCTCGCGCTCAGCGAGGCGACGCGCGCCAATCTCGCCGCGCTCGGCATAATCGGCGATTGATTCCGGCCGGTCGCTGTGGCAGGGATGCCGGACAGCGAAGCGGCGCCGGCAGGGGGCAAGGGGCGCGGCGGCGCAAGGAGAGCGGCATGGCGAAGCCGGGGAGCGGGGGCGGCGCGGGACGGCGCCGTCGCGCGCAGGCGGCGGCTTCCGCCCCGCGCGCATGACCATTTCCTTCCCGAAAGCGAGCCGCGTGGGCGGAGCGGCTAATCCCTGCGGCGCAGCGGAAACGACGGCATGAATGCCCCATCCCCGCTCCCGTTTTACCGGGGAGCGCCTCATGTCGCCGTGTTCTGGGCGACCTTTGTCCTGTGGCAGGGGGCGGAACTGGTCCTCAACACGAGGCGGCGGTCGAAATCGCCGGCGGATGAGCGCGATTGGGGCTCCTTTCGCCTGCTGGGCCTGCTGCTGGGGACGGCTTTCTCGCTGGACTTCGCCTGCGCGCTGCTGCTGCCGGGCGCGGCGGTCGTATCGGCGGCCCGGACCTTGTTCGTCGTCGGAATCGGCTGCGTCCTCGCCGGGGCGGGGTTGCGCTGGTACGCGGTGGCGACCCTGGGGCGCTTTTTCACCGTCCAGGTCGCCGCGCAGGCGTCGCAGCCGGTGATCGATGTCGGGCCCTATCGTTACATCCGCCACCCGGCTTACGGGGAATGCTTCTGGCGCTGATCGGCTTCGGCCTCGCGCTTAGCAATTGGGCCGGCCTCGTGGCGATGGTGGTCTTGCCGGGCGCCGCCTTCGGCTACCGCATCGCGGTCGAGGAGGAGGCGCTGCTCTCGACGTTGGGCGAGCCCTATGCCCGCTACATGCGCCGCACCTGGCGACTGATCCCCTATCTGATTTAGCGCTACGGCACCAGGCGATAGCCGCCGGGCTCGGTCACCAGGATCTTCGCCTTGGCGGGATCGCGCTCGATCTTCTGGCGCAGGCGGTAGACATGCGTCTCGAGCGTGTGGGTGGTGACGCCGGCATTGTAGCCCCAGACTTCGTTGAGCAGCGTGTCGCGGCCGATGATCTTGTCGCCGGCGCGGTAGAGATATTTGAGGATCGCCGTCTCCTTCTCGGTGAGGCGCACCTTCTTGCGGCCGGTCTCGTCGACGAGCAGCTTGGCCGAAGGACGGAAGGTGTAGGGGCCGATGGTGAAGATGGCGTCCTCGGAGAGCTCGTGCTGGCGCAGCTGGGCGCGCAGCCGCGCCAGCAGCGCGTTGAGGCGGAACGGCTTGGTGATGTAGTCGTTGGCGCCGCTATCGAGGCCGAGGATGGTGTCAGCGTCGCTGTCGGCGCCGGTGAGCATCAGGATGGGCGCGCGCACGCCGCCGCGGCGCATCAGCCGGCAGAGCTCGCGCCCGTCCATGTCGGGCAGGCCGACATCGAGCAGCACGGCATCGAAATGCTGCCCCTTGACCGCGTCGAGCGCGGCGGCGCCGTTCGCCGCCTCGGCGGCGAGGAACTCCTCGTGCAGCTGGAGCTGCTCGGCCAGCGAATGCCTGAGCGCGGCATCGTCGTCGACGATCAGTATCCTGCGACCCCCTGCCATCGCTCCTCCTGCGCCGGGCGCCGCCCGCGGCGGCGCTCAGCGCTCGACCTTGACGCCGTGCCAGAAGGCGACGTGGCCCGCGATCGCCGCCGCCGCCGGCTTGGGCGAGGGATAATACCACGCGGCGTCCGGGTTCTCCTGCCCGTCGATGATCACGGTGTAATAATGCGCCGTCCCCTTCCAGGGACAAATCGTCGTCGTGCCGCTCGCCTTGAAGTATTGCCGGTTGACCGCGCCGGGCGGGAAATAGACATTGCCCTCGAGCAGCTCGAACCGCTCGCTCTCCGCCAGCACCTTGTCGCGCCAGATCGCTTTTGCCATGGGTCGCTCCGCCAAACAGTCGTCAGTTCTCAGTTTTCAGTGGGAGCTGGCGGCTGACAACTGAAAACCGACCACTCGCCTCAGAGCCCCCGCGGCAGGGCCAGCAGGTCGCGATGGCCGACTACGAGCGAGAGGGTGCCGGCGGCCAGCGCGGCGCGGCGCCGCTCCGCCCAGGCGGCGAACCGCGCCGCTCCGTCGGGACGCTCTTCGTTGGCGGCGCTGCGCTCGGCCTCGATCACGGCGGCGAGCATCGCGCGCTGCTCGGGGCCGATCTGCCAGTCGCTGGGAGCGGTGGCGATGGCGCAGCCGGCGGCGGCGAGGCGGGCGCCGAGATAGACGGTGGCGGCGCCGGCGAGCGCCGGCCCGAAGCCCTGGTCGCGCCGCTGGTGCCGGGCGAGAGCGTCGTGCACCGCTGCATCGGCCTCGTCCGACGGATCCCAGCGGCGCCGCCCGTCGAGGGCGAGCGCCGAGAGCAGCGGCACGCGCCGGCGGGCGAGCTCGACCGCGAGCCCGTCGACCCAGGCGGCCGAAACGCGGTCGGCGAGCGCCGCGAAGGCGAGCCCGTCATAGGGCTCGGCGAGGCAGGAGGCGAGG
>JASHTP010000412.1 GCA_030040495.1 Alphaproteobacteria bacterium | reverse complement strand
AGCGCCTGGGCGCTCACCCGGGTGCCGGCGGCGCATGGCGCGGTCATCGTCGGCTTGCTGCCGGCGGCGACTGCGGTGATGGCGGTGATCCGCGGCGGCGAGCGGCCGTCGCCGGCTTTCTGGCTGGCATCGCTGCTGGGCCTCGCCGCCGTCCTGGCCTTTGCCGTCGCGGAAGGCGCCGGTCGGCCGCAGCTCGCCGACGGCCTCATTCTGATCGCCGTGGTGCTGGGCGGCCTCGGCTATGCCGAGGGCGGCGCGTTGGCGCGCGAGCTTGGCGGCTGGCAGGTGATCTCCTGGGCCCTGGTGCTGTCGGCGCCGCTGCTGCTGCCGATCGTGCTGTGGCGCCTCGACGCGGCCGGGCTTTCCGCCGGTCTTTCCGCCTGGCTCGGCTTCGCCTATGTGTCGCTGGTCAGCATGTACACCGCCTTCTTCGCCTGGTACCGCGCCCTGGCGCAGGGCGGCGTCGCGCGGATCGGGCAGCTCCAGCTGGCGCAGCCGGTGCTGACGATGCTGTGGTCGGCGCTGCTGCTGGGCGAGCGCGTCACCGCGACGATGGCGCTCGCCGCCGCCGCGGTGCTCGCCTCGGTGGCGCTGACGCAGCGCAGCCGCGTCGTTCACGCCCGAGCCCAATGAGGAGCCGTCCCATGCGCCTGCCGCTCTACCAGATCGACGCTTTCGCCGACCGCCTCTTCGCCGGCAATCCCGCCGCTGTCGTGCCGCTGGAAGAATGGCTGCCCGAGACGGTGATGCAGGCGATCGCCGCCGAGAACAACCTCGCCGAGACCGCCTTCTTCCGGCGCGAGGGCGCCGATTACGCGCTGCGCTGGTTCACGCCGACGGTCGAGGTCGAGCTCTGCGGCCATGCGACGCTGGCCTCGGCCCACGTGATCTTCCGCTTCCTCGAGCCCGGGCGCGAGGCGGTGCGCTTCCGCACGCTCAAGGCCGGCATGCTCGGCGTGACGCGCCACGGCGAGGCGCTGGCGCTCGACTTCCCTTCCTATCCGCCGGAGCCTTGCGCGCTGCCGCCGGAGCTGCCGGCGGCGCTCGGCGCCAAGCCGGTCGAGCTCCATCGCCATGGGCAGTGCTCTCTCGCCGTCTTTGCCGCCGCCGAGGACGTCGCGGCGCTGGCGCCGGACTTCGCCCGGTTGCGGCGCCAGGGCCATGGCGACCTCATCGCCACCGCGCCGGGGAGCGGCGGCGTCGATTTCGTCTCGCGCTTCTTCGCGCCGGCGCACGGCATCGACGAGGACCCGGTGACGGGATCGGCGCATTGCGTGCTGGCGCCCTATTGGGGCAAGCGCCTCGGCAAGGAGCGGCTCGAGGCGCGGCAGATCTCGCGCCGCGGCGGCGCGCTCACCTGCACGCTTTCGGGCGAGCGCGTCGCGATATCCGGGCGCTGCGTGCTCTATCTCGAAGGCTGGATCACGGTCTAGGGCGCGCACTCGCCGATCGAGCGAGGCGTAACCGCGATCGATATCCGCGTCACGGCGCTTTGCCGACCCAGGCTGGAGGCCGGGCCGAATCCGAATCGTGCCATGAGTGGACCTTGGGGCCGGTTCCGGCGACAGAAGAAGCGCCGATCGTGCGGCTGCGGCCCAACCAAGGCCCAGCCCGCCGGAAGCCGCCCAATTGCCGCTTGCAACTACGAATCATTCTCACTATCAGAGAGCCGGCAGTCCCCCTGGTGTCGAAGGGCACAGGGGATGGGAGGGGGATTCGGTAGATGCGTGGCCCGTTCTGGCTCGCCGTAGCGGTGATCCTGGCATTGATCTTTGCCCACGCCGCGCCGAGTCGCGCCGATCCCGCGGGCGCGACCGGATCGGTGGCCGATGTGTCGGGGCAGCCGCTTGCGGGGGTGGCGCTGGAGCTGCGCCGCGCCGACGGCGCGACGGTCGCCCATGCCGTCAGCGACGCGCATGGCCGCTTCACCATCGGGCCGGTCGACCCCGGCAACTATGTGCTGGTTGCGCGCAAGAGCGGGTTCGAGCCCGCCACCAATCCGGTCGCCCTGCCGGTCGCGCCGGACCAGCCGCTGGCGCTGGCGCTCGCCCCGTCGGGGATAGCGACCGTCACCGTCGAGGCGTCGCGCATCGGCGGGCCGGGCGTGTCGGAGACCGGCGCCAACCAATACTCGGTCACGGCGCAGGACATCACCGATCTGCCGGCGGGCGTCAACACCGCCCTCACCGACGTGCTGGCGCAGATGCCCGGCGTCGCCATCGACCAGAACCAGCAGATTCACATCCGCAATACCGAAGGGCCACAGTTCCAATATCAGATCAACGGCATCCTGGTGCCGCTCGACATCAACACCAACCCGCCTTTCATATCAATGATCAATCCGCTGTTCATCAAGCAGGTCAATCTGCTCGATGGCATCCTGCCCGGCCGCTACAGCTACGCCACCGGCGGGGTCGTCGACATCGAGACCAAGGACGGCTGCGAGCAGCCCGGCGGAAGCGCCACGATCTTCGGCGGCCAGCGCGGGATGTTTCAGCCGAGCGTGGAGTATGGCGGCTGCGCCGGCAGGCTCAGCTATTACGTCAGCACCCTCTACAGCCAGAGCAACACCGCCTTCAGCTCCGCCACGCCGGGGCCGGATGCGATCCACGACTGGACCAATCAGGGGCAGGGCTTCGGCTTCTTTTCCTATGCGCTCGACCCCTTCACCAAGCTGAGCGTCATCGCCTCGGCCGCCGGCAGCAACAATCAGCTGCCGAACGTGCCGGGCCTGACGCCGCAATTCACGCTCGCCGGCGCCGGCAATCTTCCCTCATCCGACATCAACTCCTACCTCAATTTCCGCGACGCCCTTGCCATCGTCTCGCTCAAGGGCACGCCGCAGCAGGATCTGACGTATCAGCTCGCCTATGCCGCGCATTCGATTTCCGAGAACTTCAGGCCCGACAATGCCGGCGAGCTCATCTACCAGGGCGTGGCGTCGACCGCCTCGCACAACGATGTCGACAACACGCTCGAAGGCGACCTCACCTGGAAGCGCGGGGCGCACACGCTCGGGACCGGCTTCTATCTCGGCGTCTACCGCGTCATCGCCGACGACAACTCGCTGGTCTTCCCCGTCGACGCCAACGGCGCGCAGACCAGCGACACGCCGATCTCGGTCGTCAACGACGCCCGTGCCACCAACATCGTCTCGGGGCTTTACGTCAACGACCTCTGGCAGATCGACGACCGGCTGCGCGCCAATCTCGGCCTGCGCTGGGACGACCTCACCGGCTTCACCGCCAACAACCAGGTCGACCCCACCGCGAACCTCTCTTGGCTCGTCACCCCCGACACGACGCTCCATGGCGGCTTCGCCCGCTATATGCAGGTGCCGAGCTTCCAGGGCATCTCCCCCACCGCCTCGGCGGCCTTCGCCGGCACCACCGCCGCGGGTCCTTCCGGCATCGCCACGCCGCTCACCGAGGATGATTATGAGTGGGATGTCGGCGTGGTCCAGCGCCTCACCCCCAGGCTCACCGTCTCCGAGGACAATTTCTACGAGATCACGCGCCACTATCTCGACACCGGACAGTTCGGCGTCGTGCCGATCTTCGCCCCCTTCAACTATTCGCATGGCTATATCTGGGGCAACGAGCTCGCGGTCAACTACAAGGGGAAATCGCTCTCGGCCTATGCCAATCTGACGGTCGGCCGGAACATGCAGACGGGCGTAGCAACCGGCCAATTCAACTTTTCGCCGGCCGAGCTCGCCTATATCGACAGCAACTACATCGTGCTCGATCACCAGCCATTGGTCGGCGCGTCCGCCGGCGCCACCTACGACTGGAGGCCCTACAGCTTCAGCGTCGACGCGGTCTACAGCAGCGGCTTGCGCGCCGGCTTCGCCGACGAGCAGCCGCTGCCGCCGGTCGTTCAGGTCAATCTCAGTGCGCAGCGTGCGTTCACGGTCGCGGGCGTCGGCGAGGTGCTCGATCGACTCACGCTGCTCAACATCCTCGATCGGGTGAATCTGATCCGGCCGGCCGAGGGCATCGGCATCTTCCAATCGGCCTACAGTCCGCGCTTCACGATCTTCAATTCGCTGACCATCCCATTTTGAGGGCAAGAGACAAAAGCCGGACGGGACGGTAGCGCGACCTCGAAAGCCGGCCGTGCTCGCGGGGGCCGCACCATCAAAATCCGCTGCGCCGTCGGCCTCACCCGGGCGCTGCGCGCTCTATCTCGAAGGCCGGATCACGGTCCAGGGCGCGTGCTCGTCGATCGAGATTCTGCGTCGGGCGATCGGCCCGGTCGCGCCGCCTGCGCTCGGTCCCGCCTCAGCGAGGCCGCCCGATCGCCGCAAGCGAACCCAAGCCACGCGCCTGTACGAACAAGAAGATGGCGAACACCACCAGGCTGACGGCGATCCAGTGCCAGGAACGCGCGATCGGCGGCGCGAGCGTAATCCCATCCGCATCGCCGCCGGCCCTTCTCGCGGCCACGAGCAAGCCGAGCGGCGCGATGCCGAGCGTCAGGAATCCCTCGAGGGCGCTCCTGATCGGCTCCGGCCGCCACATCAGCCCGGCGATGACGGCGGACGCAGCCCCGGCCGCGTAGGCCAACCGGATCGCGTTCCGGCCCGGCGCGTCCTTCCGGCGAAGCAGCGCCCGGCTCAGCCCGATCGCCGCCGCATAGGCGGCAACGCCGATCGTCGCCGCGATGGGGCGCCAAATCCAGGGCCAGCTGTTTCGGCGCGCAATGAATCCCCAGTCATCTCCGTTGATCAACGCGTGGTCGATCAACTGGCCGGCAAACCAGAACAGGCTGAGGGCGCCGAACAGGATCAGGACGAAACGCGCGACGCCGCGGGATATGTCGAGCGACAGGAGCGCGAAGGCCGCCGCTCCGGCGACGAGGCTGGCGAGCGGGCCCCCCGCGTCGGTCAGCGACGTCGCCCCCTGGCACTGAAACCAGATGGAGGTCAGCAAAATGATCCGGCCGCCGACGCCGACGCAGGCGAGACCATGGCCCAGCGTCTCGTGGCACAGCGCGGCCAAGGTCGCGGCGAGGATGCCTGCCGCGATCACCGTTGCGGGGTCGTCGGACGCCGCTCGAGGGCCCGGCGCCTCGACCGGTAACGACGTGCCGGGCATTTCTTCGGCCATTCCTGCCGCTGGCGATCCCGATTCGACGGACGACTCTTGCATCGCGCCAAGGTCCCGGCAAGAGACTGCTTTTTCGGGCCAAACCGCGACCCTATTCTGAGGCCGGGCTGAAGGAGCGTTACCCCTCCGCCCCCCGATCCGAACACGAGCAGAGGGCTGAGCCATGGCCGATTTGGTGCAGTACGAGGATGCAAGCTCCGAGGTCCGAGCGGTCTATGACGACATCAAGCGGACCCGCGGCGTCCCGGACGTGAACAACTTCTGGAAGGCGCTGGCCGTCCATCCGCCGACCCTGAAGCGGACCTGGGAGAGCGTGAAGGAGGTCATGGGACCGGGCGTCCTCGATGCCGTGACGAAGGAGATGCTCTATCTGGCGGTCAGCGTAACCAACGGCTGCGGCTACTGCATCGCCTCGCATGGGGCGGCGGCGCGCAAGGCCGGCATGAGCCAGGCGATGTGGGGCGAAGTGCTGGCGATCGTCGGCATGGCGAACGAGACGAACAAGCTGGCTTTCGCGCTTCAGGTGCCGATCGATCCC
>JASHTP010000411.1 GCA_030040495.1 Alphaproteobacteria bacterium | reverse complement strand
AGCTGCACGATGCCGCCCTTGCTCGCCGCATAGGGCGCGGCAAACGAGCTGCCGAAGATCGACATCATCGAGCCGGTGTTGATGATCTTGCCGCCGCCGCGGCGCTTCATCTCGGGATAGGCGGCCTGGGCGCAGAGGAAGGCGCTCGAGAGGTTGGTGGCGATGACGCTGTTCCACTCCGCGAGCGTGTATTCCTGTGGCTGCTTGCGGATGTTGATGCCGGCATTGTTGACCAGGATGTCGAGCCCGCCATGCGTTTCCACCGCGGCGGCGACCAGCAAGCGGCAGGAATGCTCGTCGGTGACGTCGGCGACCATGCCGGTCGCCTTGGCGCCGCTGCTTCGCAGCTCGGCGGCGGCTTGTTCGGTCTTCGCTTCGTTGCGCCCGGCGATGACCACGGCCGCCCCGGCTTCGGCGAGGCCGCGCGCCATGCCGAGGCCGATGCCGCCATTGCCGCCGGTGACGATGGCGACGCGCCCGCCGAGATCGAAGAGCCGCATGATTTCCTCCCGCTCGCGCCGGATGATAGGCTCCTCGGTGAGACCAGGGAAAGGGCATCCATGTTCCAACCGGATCTGCTGAAAGGCCGCTCGATCCTGATCACCGGCGGCGGCACCGGGCTCGGCAAGGCGATGGGCCGAAGCTTCCTCGCGCTCGGCGCCGATCTCATGATCTGCGGCCGGCGCGAGACGGTGCTGGCGGCGACGGCGCAGGAGTTCGAGAGCGATTTCGGCCGGCCGGTGCGCATCCACCGCGTCGATCTGCGCCACGCCGAGGCGGTCGAGGAGCTGATGGAGATCGCGTTTCGCGACCGGCCGCTCGACATCCTGGTCAACAACGCCGCCGCCAATTTCGTCGCCCGCACCGAGACCCTCTCGCCCCGTGCCGTCGACGCCGTGCTCGACATCACCTTGCACGGCACGCTCTACGCGACGCTCGCCGCCGGCAAGCGCTGGATCGCGGGCGGCCATGCCGGCACCGTGCTCAGCATCCTCACCGGCGCCGCCTTCCACGGCTCGCCCTATGCCGTGCCGTCGGCCATGGCCAAGGCCGGCGTGCTGGCGATGACGCGCAGCCTCGCCGTCGAATGGGGCCCGAAGCGCATCCGCTTCGTCGCGATCTCGCCCGGCAATTTCCCGACGCCCGGGGCGAGCGCGCGCCTGGTGCCGGGCGATGTGCGGCCGGAGCAGCACGGCACCAACAATCCGCTGGGGCGTCCGGGCCGGCACGAGGAGTTGGGCGATCTCGCCGCCTTCCTCGTCTCCGACCACGCCGCCTACATCAACGGCGAGGCGGTGGTCATCGATGGCGGCCGCTGGCTCAAGGGCGCCGGCACCTTCTCGGCGCTGGAGCGCTTGACCGACGAGCAATGGGCGGCGATGCGCGAGCGCGGCAGGGGAGGGCGCGATGAGTGAGGCGGCGACATCCTATATTCCCGCCGACTGCCGCGGGATGAACTTCTTCCGGCACGATGCCGGGCTGCGCCGGCTCCTGCCGCATTATCTCGACGCCGCGGCGCTGGCGCATTTCGCGCCGCATTTCGACCGGCTCGGCGAGCTTGCCGGCGGCCGCATCGACGAGCTTGCTTCGATCGCCGACAAGAACCCGCCGGTGCTGCATGCCCGCGACCGCATGGGCCGCGACGAGGACTGGATCGAGTACCATCCTTCCTATCGCGAGATGGAGCGCATCGCCTTCGAGGAGTTCCGCTTCCAGGCGATGAGCCACAAGGGCGTGCTGGGCTGGAGCGCGCCGCTGCCGCCGGTCGCCAAATACGTCTTCCAGTATCTCTTCGTGCAGGGCGAGTTCGGGCTGATGTGCCCGATCAGCGTCACCGACACCTCGATCCATCTGATCCGCAAATACGCCGATGCCGCGACCAGGGAGTATCTGCTCGGCCGCATGCTCGCCGACGATCCCGCGCATCTCTGGAAGGGCACGCAGTTCATCACCGAGAAGGCCGGCGGCTCCGACATCGGCGCGGTCGAGACGGTGGCGCGGGAGAGGCACGGCGTCTGGCGGCTTACCGGCGACAAATGGTTCTGCTCGCACGCCGACGCCGACGTGGCGCTGCTGCTGGCGCGGCCGGAAGGCGCGCCCCAGGGCACCAAGGGCCTCGCGCTCTTCGCCTTGCCGCGGCGGCTGAAGGACGGCACGCGCAACGCCTATCGCATCGTGCGCTTGAAGGACAAGCTCGGCACGCGCTCGATGGCGAGCGGCGAGATCCGCCTCGACGGTGCCGAGGCCTACCCGGTGGGCCCGCTCGATCGCGGCTTCAAAGCGATGCTCGACCAGGTCAATCTCTCGCGCCTCTCGCACGGGGTGCGCGCCGCTGCGATGATGCGGCGCTGCCTCAACGAGGCGCTCGCCGCATCGCGCGGGCGCCGCGCCTTCGGCCGGGCGGTGGCGGAGTTCCCGCTGATGCGCCGCCAGCTCTTGAAGCTCATGGTGCCGGCCGAGCAGGCGCTCTCCATGTTCCTCTTCACCGCCGAGGCGATGGGGCGGGGCCGCGAGGATCTGCTGCGCGTGCTCACGCCGCTCGTCAAGTTCCGCGCCTGCCGCGACAACATCACGGTGGCGACCGGCGCCATGGAGGCGCGCGGCGGCAACGGCTATATCGAGGAATGGGCGACGGCGCGGCTGGTGCGCGACGCCCATATCGGCGTGCTCTGGGAAGGCACCAGCAACATCATCGCGCTCGACCTCGTCGCCCGCGCGATCGGCAAGGCGGGCGCCCACCGCGCGCTGGCGCAGGAGCTTGCCGGACGCCTCGGCGCCGCCGCGCTGCCGCCGGAGCATCGCCAGCGCCTGGGGACCGCGCTCGACCGCGCGCTGGGATTTGCCGAGGATGTCGCGCGCGATCCCGGCGCCGAAGCCGAGGCGCGCAGCGCCGCCACCGCGCTCTACAACGCCGTCACCGCCCTGCTGCTCGCCTGGGAAGGCACCCGCGACCCCGCCGACGCCCGCCGCGC
>JASHTP010000410.1 GCA_030040495.1 Alphaproteobacteria bacterium | reverse complement strand
CAGCAGCAGCGCGGCGACGGCAAGGCCGCGCCGGCGCTCATTTTGGCAGCTTCGCATCCGGAACGACGTGCTCGATTCGCGCGGACGGCGCCGGGACGTTCCAGAACATCAGCGCGCCGACCACGCCGATCACGACGACGACCAGCGCAGCGGCGGCGATCAAGGCGTATTTTCCCATCTTTTCAGCAGGTTCCTGCGCGGTTGCGCGACGCGGTGCGGGCCGCCGCTCGGTTGACGATAAAGTCACGCGATATGCTAGGGTGCCTTCATGGCTTATTTGCGACGAGTGTATCGGCGCGCCCGCGCGGTTTCAACGGCACGACCGGGGCAGGCATGAGCGCGACGCCGCCGCGCCCGGCCCGGACGGTCGCGCTGGTGGGGCTGATGGGCGTCGGCAAGACCAGCATCGGCAGGCGGCTGGCGCAGCGCCTCGGCCTCCCCTTCGTCGACGCCGACGCCGAGATCGAGGCGGCGGCGGGCTGCTCGGTCGAGGACATTTTCGAGCGCCACGGCGAGGCCGCCTTCCGCGACGGCGAGCGGCGCGTCATCGCGCGGCTGCTCAATGAACCGCCGCAGGTGCTGGCCACCGGCGGCGGCGCGTTCATGGATCCCGCCACCCGCGCGCTCATGCGCGCCCGCGCCGTCACCGTCTGGCTGCGCGCCGATCTCGAGCTGATGCTGGCGCGGGTGGCGCGGCGCAACAACCGCCCGCTGCTCAAGACGGGCGAGCCGCGCGCGGTGCTGGAGCGGCTGATCGCGGCGCGCTATCCGATCTATGCCGAGGCGGACATCGCCGTCGACAGCGTCGATGGCCCGCCCGAGGCGACGGTGGAGCGGGTGCTGGCCGCGCTCGCCGAGCGCGACGCCGCCGCGGCGCCGCAGGCGGCGCCATGAGCGCGGCCGAGCGGCTCACCGTCGCGCTCGGCCGGCGCAGCTACGACATCGTCGTCGGCAGCGGCCTCATCGCCGAGGCCGGCGCGCTGCTGGCGCCAGTGCTGCGTCAGAAGCGCGTCGTCATCGTCACCGACGAGACCGTCGCCGGCCTCCATCTCGCGCGCTTCGCCGCGTCGCTCGCCGCCGCCGGCATCCGCCACCAGGCGGTCGCCGTGCCGCCGGGCGAGGCGAGCAAGGATTTCGCGCATTTCGCCCGGCTCTGCGAGGACGTCCTGGCGCTCGGCATCGAGCGCGCGACCGCGATCGTCGCCTTGGGCGGCGGCGTCGTCGGCGACCTCGCCGGCTTCGCCGCCGCGACCTTGCTGCGCGGCCTCGATCTCGTCCAGGTGCCGACGACGCTGCTCGCCCAGGTCGACAGCTCCGTCGGCGGCAAGACCGCCATCGACAGCATCCACGGCAAGAACCTCGTCGGCGCCTTCCACCAGCCCGCGCTGGTGCTGGCCGACATCGACGCGCTCGCGACCTTGCCGCGGCGCGAGCTGCTCGCGGGCTATGCCGAAGTGGTGAAATACGGCCTGATCCGCGACCGCGGCTTCTACGAGTGGCTCGAACCCGACGGCGCGGCGCTCGTCGCCGGCGATGCCGTCGCGCGCCAGCAGGCGGTGCGGCGGAGCTGCGCCCTCAAGGCCGAGATCGTCGCCGCCGACGAGCGCGAGACCGGCGAGCGCGCGCTGCTCAATTTCGGCCACACCTTCGGCCATGCCCTCGAGGCGGCGACCGGCTTCGGCGACGGGCTGAAGCATGGCGAGGCGGTGGCGCTCGGCATGCAGCTCGCCTTCGACCTCTCGGCGCGGCTGGGCTTCTGCAAGGCGGAGGTCGCCGAGCGCGTGCGCCGCCATCTTGCCGCCGTCGGCCTGCCGACCTCGCCCGCCGGGCTCGCCGGGGGCACGCTCACCGCCGCGGCGCTGCAGGCGCTGATGCGCAAGGACAAGAAGGTGAGCGACGGTCGCGTCACGCTGATCCTGGCGCGCGACATCGGCGATGCCTTCATCTGCCGCGACGTGGCGCCGCCGGCGCTTGCCGACTTCCTCGCCGCCGCGCTCGAGCCGGGCCGAAATTCCCGATGACCGGAAGGATCTCGCGCGGAGGATGCACGCGACATCCTCACCCGCCGCGCCTTCCTCGTCGCCTCGGCGGGCCCGGCGCTAAAGCGCCCCCTCCCCGCTTCCGATAACCGCGATAGGCACCTCATGCCCCTCTCTCCCGCCGCTCCGCGCGAGCCCATTCATACCCGCTCCATCGACTGCCGCGGCTATCGCCGCGCCGACGGGCTCTGGGACATCGAAGCCCATCTCACCGACACCAAGACCTACGCCTTTGACAATCATTTCCGCGGCGAGCTGCCGGCCGGCGCGCCGGTGCACGACATGTGGCTGCGCCTCACCGTCGACGACCGGCTGGTCATCCATGCGGTCGAGGCGGTGACCGAGGCGAGCCCCTACGCCGCCTGTCCCGAGGTCGCGCCCAACTTCAAGCGCCTCGAGGGCCTGCGCATCTATCCCGGCTTCCACAAGCAGGTGCGCGATCGCCTCGGCGGCATCGAAGGCTGCACCCACCTCGTCGACCTGCTGGGACCGCTCGCGACCACCGCCTACCAGACCGTCTTTCCCTGGCGCGCGCGCGAGCACGAGGCGCGGCTGGCGCACGAGGGCAAGCCGCCGGAACGGCCGAGCCGGCGGCCGAAGCTGGTCGACAGCTGCCACGCCTTCGCCAGCGACGGCGAGGTGGTCAAGCGCTACTGGCCGGACTTCTATACCGGGAAGTGATGCCGAGGTCGCCATGCCCGGCGAGGCGATGGCCTTCGTCGGTGGCGGCAGCGCAGAAATAGCGCAGCAGAAAGACGCGGATTGCCGCGGTGAGGCTCGATTCCGAGCGCTGGCGATCGATCTCGGTCACGAGCTCCTTGAGCGATTTGCCCTCGCGCGAGCAGAGATGCTGCAGCGCTTCCCACATGGCGGGCTCGAGCCGCATGCTGGTGCGGCGGCCGGCGACGGTGACGTTGCGATTGATGAGCGTCGATGCCGACCGCGACAGCTCGGGCTGGGCCGCATGGTCGGTGGAAGAGTGAGCACTTTCGCGTGGCATAGGACAATATTATGTCGACACCACGCAGTTTGCAATCAATTCGAGCATTGTTAATAATTCGGCAACTGCGAGTTGCCGCTCGACCCGGCCGGTTCGACGCCGGCGGCTAGCTTTTCTTGTCTTCCTCCGGGCTCAGGGTGGTGAGCGCAAGGGCATGCACCGGCCCCGCCAGCTCCTCGGCGAGCAGAGCGTAGACGCGGCGCTGGCGGGCGACGCGGCTTTCGCCGACGAAAGCGGCGGCGACGATCTCGACCCGGAAATGGCTTTCCCCGCCTGGCCGGGCGCCGGCATGGCCGGCATGGCGGTGCGACTCGTCATGGATGGCGAGACGGGTGGGCTCCAGTCCCGCGGTGAGTTTGGCCCGGATGCGATCGGCGACGCGCATGGTTCAGAAGCTGGAAATCGCGCTTCGCCCTGTCAAGAAGCCCGTGCATGACTGCGCTGCGGCGCTTGTCACGGCTGGGGGCGCCCCCCATACTTAGGCCATGCCGCGCGTCAGCATCGAAGCCAGCACGGGGCCGTCCTCCGCGGCGGCTGCGGCGCATCGGCTGTGCGACCACCCGGGCTGCGCCGGCAGCGGCGACTACCGAGCGCCGCGCTCGCGCGACCGGCTGAGCCAGTTCTACTGGTTCTGCCTCGATCACGTTCGCGCCTACAATGCGCAGTGGAACTACTATGCAGGGATGAGCGCCGCCGAGATCGAGGCGGAAATCCGTAACGATACCGTCTGGCAGCGGCCGTCCTGGCCGCTCGGCGGCCGGTCGGGTCTGTTTGGCGCCCGGGTGCGCGATTTCGGCCTGTTCGGCTTCGAGGACGAGGACGATCGCGCGCCGCGCAAGCGGCCGCTGACCGAGCAGGAGCAGGCGCTTGCCGTGTTCGAGCTGGCGCTGCCCATCACCTTCGCCGGGCTCAAATCGCGCTACAAGGAGCTGGTGAAGCTGCATCATCCCGACGCCCATGGCGGCGACAAGGCGGCCGAGGAGCGGCTGAAGGTGATCAACCAGGCCTATACGACGCTCAAGACCAGCTATTTCCCAACCGGCTGAGGCCGGCGCTGAAAGAACCCCACCTTCCCACCACAAAAGACCGATATTCCAATGGCTTCGGCATCCAGCACCCCGGCAGAGACACCGCTCGACCGGCCCGACATCACGGTGTCCGTGCGGCAGACCTTCGGCCTCGACAGCGACATGCAGGTCCCGGCCTTCTCGCGGCCGGAGGACCATGTCCCGGAGATCGACGAAGCCTACCGCTTCGATCACGACACCACGCTCGCCATCCTGGCCGGCTTCGCCTACAACCGCCGCGTCCTCATCCAGGGCTATCACGGCACCGGCAAGTCGACCCATATCGAGCAGGTGGCGGCGCGCCTCAACTGGCCTTGCATCCGCGTCAATCTCGACAGCCACATCAGCCGCATCGACCTCGTCGGCAAGGACGCGATCGTGCTGCGCGACGGCAAGCAGGTGACCGAGTTCCGCGAGGGGCTGCTGCCTTGGGCGCTGCAGCATCCGACCGCGCTGTGCTTCGACGAATACGATGCCGGCCGGCCCGACGTGATGTTCGTCATCCAGCGCGTGCTCGAGGTCGAAGGCAAGCTCACCCTGCTCGACCAAAACCGTGTCATCCACCCGCACCCCTATTTCCGCCTGTTCGCCACCGCGAACACGGTCGGCCTCGGCGACACCACCGGCCTCTATCACGGCACGCAGCAGATCAACCAGGGCCAGATGGACCGCTGGAACATCGTTGCCACGCTCAACTATCTGCCGCACGACGCCGAGGTGGAGATCGTTCTGGCCAAGGCGCCGAGCTGGGACACCGAGGAAGGCCGCCGCGCCATCAACGCCATGGTGGCGCTGGCCGAGCTCACCCGCGCCGGCTTCATCAATGGCGACATCTCCACCGTCATGTCGCCGCGCACGGTCATCACCTGGGCGCAGAATGCGCGCATCTTCAACGACATCGCCTTCGCCTTCCGCCTCACCTTCCTGAACAAGTGCGACGAGGTCGAGCGCGCCTCGGTGGCCGAGTACTACCAGCGCTGCTTCGGCACCGAGCTCAAGGAGACCGGCGTCAAGGCGCAACTCGTTTAGCCCGCCGCGAGCGCGTCAGCGCTCGTCGGCGGCGGCCTCAGCGGTTGCGCAGCAACCGCCGAAGCCGCGCCGTTCGGGCTAGCCGCAGGAAACAAGATGAACCGCAGACGCAGCGAGACACGGAGGTCAGGAACAGGGCGCGCACCTCGCGCCGGTTGTTTCCTCCTCTCTGTCTCTGTGCCTCTTTGGTCGTCCTGCCTCACAGGCTGAGCCTTGGCCGAGAACGAGACCCCGCTCGAGACCTTCAAGCGCGCCACTGCCGCCACGGTGCGGGCGATCGCGTCGCGTGAAGACGTGACGGTGAGCTACGGCGCCGAGCCGGCAGCCGCGGCAGGAACCCGCGTCCGCCTGCCGCTGCCGGGCCGCGACCTCAGCGTTGCCGAAGCGGCGCCGGTGCGCGGCGCGGCCGACGCTGCGGCGTTGAAGCTGCGCTATCACGACACCGTTCTGCATGCAAAGCGGCTGCCGACAGGCGAGACGGCGCGCGCGATCTTCGAAGGCGTCGAACAGGCGCGCGTCGAGGCGCTGGGCGCCCGGCGCATGGCCGGCGTTGCCAACAATCTCGCCGCCATGCTCGACGAGCGCTATCGCCGCCAGGGCTATGAGCATCTGGCGGAGCGCAACGATACGACGCTTGCCGAGGCTGTCCGGCTGCTGACGCGCGAGGCGCTGACCGGCGCGCCGCCGCCGCCGGCGGCGCAGCGCGTCGTCGAGGTATGGCGGCCCTTCCTCGAAGGCAAGGTCGGCCGCGACCTGATCGAGCTCGGCCGCCATGTCGGCAACCAGGACGCTTACGCCAAGACGGCGCGCCAGCTCATCCATGATCTCGACCTCGATCTCGGCGAGGTCGAGCAAGAGGCGGAGAGCGAGGAGCAGGAGGGCGAGGGCGACGACGCCGATCAGAGCGAAAACCAGAGCGATGGCGGCGAGGGCGCTGCTGCCGGCGCGCAAGGCGCGCTCGAAGGCGGCGTGCCCGAGCATCAGCAAGAGGACGGCCAGCCCGCCGGTGCCGAGGAAATCGAGGGCGAGCTGATGCCGGGCGCCGGCGACGACGATCCCGGCCGGCCCGGCCGCCCCGGCAATCTGCCGCGCCACGGGCTCAATGACGATCCCTCCGCCTACCGCGCCTTCACTCTCGAGTGCGACGAGACGGTCGAGGCCGAAGGCCTCTGCGATCCGGACGAGCTGACGCGGCTGCGCGGGCTGCTCGACCAGCAGCTCTCGCACCTCCAGAGCGTCATCGGCCGGCTCGCCAACCGGCTGCAGCGCCGCCTCCTCGCCAAGCAGACCCGTGCCTGGGAGTTCGACCTCGAAGAGGGCATGCTCGATGCGGCGCGGCTCTCGCGCGTCATCACCAACCCGGTCTATCCGCTCTCCTACAAGCAGGAGAAGGAGACCGATTTCCGCGATACGGTGGTGACGCTGCTGATCGACAATTCCGGCTCGATGCGCGGCCGGCCGATCACCGTGGCAGCGATGAGCGCCGACATCCTGGCGCGCACGCTCGAGCGCTGCGGCGTCAAGGTCGAGATCCTGGGCTTCACCACCCGCGCCTGGAAAGGCGGCCAGTCGCGCGAGCGCTGGATCGCCGCCGGCAAGCCGCCCAATCCGGGCCGGCTCAACGATCTCCGGCACATCATCTACAAACCCGCCGATGCGCCCTGGCGGCGCGCGCGGCGCTCGCTGGGGCTGATGCTCCGCGAAGGCATCCTCAAGGAAAACATCGATGGCGAGGCGCTGCTCTGGGCGCATAATCGGCTGATCGCCCGCAGCGAGCAGCGCCGCATCCTCATGGTCATCTCCGACGGCGCGCCCGTCGATGACAGCACGCTCTCGGTCAATCCCGGCAACTATCTCGAGCGCCATCTGCGCGAGGTCATCGCCGATATCGAGCGCAACTCGTCGGTCGAGCTCGTCGCCATCGGCATCGGCCATGACGTGACGCGCTACTACCGCCGCGCCGTCACCATCGTCGATGCCGAGCAGCTCGGCGGCACCATGCTCGAGAAGCTGGCCGAGCTCTTCGACGAGGACGAGAAGCCCGTCCGCGCCGTCCGCCGCCCGCCGCCGCGACGGAGGACGGGGTGAGGAGCTGTCAGCTATCAGCCGTCAGCTCTCAGCTTAGAGAAAGCACTCTTTCCCTCGATCAGAGTTTTTTTGTTTTTGGCCGACAGCTGATAGCTGACAGC
>JASHTP010000409.1 GCA_030040495.1 Alphaproteobacteria bacterium | reverse complement strand
TTTCGAAGTGGCGGAGGAGATGATCAAGCATTTCATCCGCAAGGTGCACAACCGCCGCAGCTTCGCCAGCCCGCAGATCATCGTCTGCGTGCCGTCGGGCTCGACCGCGGTCGAGCGCCGCGCCATCCAGGAATCGGCCGAGAGCGCCGGCGCGCGGCGCGTCTTCCTCATCGAGGAGCCGATGGCGGCGGCGATCGGCGCCGGGCTGCCGGTGACCGAGCCGACCGGCTCGATGGTGGTCGATATCGGCGGCGGCACCACCGAGGTGGCGGTGCTGTCGCTGGGCGGCATCGTCTATTCCCGCTCGGTGCGCGTCGGCGGCGACAAGATGGACGAGGCGATCATCGCTTATATCCGCCGCAACCATAATCTGCTGGTCGGCGAGAGCAGCGCCGAGCGGATCAAGAAGGAGATCGGCTCCGCCTGCATGCCGGAGGACGGCGAAGGCAGGGTGATGGAGATCAAGGGCCGCGACCTCATGAACGGCGTGCCCAAGGAGATCGTCATCAGCGAGCGGCAGATCGCCGAGAGCCTGGCCGAGCCGGTGGGCGCCATCGTCGAGGCGGTCAAGGTGGCGTTGGAGCACACCGCGCCGGAGCTCGCCGCCGACATCGTCGACAAGGGCATCGTGCTCACCGGCGGCGGGGCGCTGCTCGGCAATCTCGACTACGTGCTGCGCCATGCCACGGGCCTCCCCGTCTCGATCGCCGACGACCCGCTGTCCTGCGTGGCGCTCGGCACCGGCCGCGCCCTCGAGGAAATGAAAACCCTAAAAAACGTGCTAATTAGCATGTACTAACCGCCCGGATTCCCTGTAAGATTCGGGTCTGATGGTAAACGGGCCGGCGGGGTGGGGCAGGCGAGGTCGGAGCAGGTCGATTGAGAGAGCGGTCGGGAGCGGTTGACAGGCTGACGGCGCCGGTCAGGGCGGCGGCCCAACGGGTCGTCGTACCCTTTCTCGTCCTGCTCTCGATGATGTTCATCGTCCTCGGCAAGGCCGACCTGCTGCTGTTCGACCGGCTCCGGATCGTCGTCGCCGACGCGGCGGAGCCGGTGCTGCAGGCGGTGGCCCAGCCGCTCGCCACCATGGCCGCCGGGGTGCGCCAGGTCGAAGGCCTGTTCGACCTCTATCGCGAGAACCAGAAGCTGCGCGAGGAGAATGCGCGGCTGCTGCAATGGCAGGAGGTGGCGCGCCGCCTCGAGAGCGAGAACGCCGATCTGCGCTCGCTCACCAAATTCACCCCGGAAGGCAGCGCCCATTACCTCTCGGCGCAGGTCATCGCCAATTCCGGCGGCGCCTTCGCCCGCAACGTGCTGGTCAGCGCCGGCACCCGCGACGGCGTCGCCCGCGGCCAGGCGGCGGTGACCGGCGACGGGCTGGTCGGCCGCGTCGCCGAGGTCGGCGAGCGCAGCGCCCGCATCCTGCTGCTCACCGACCTCAACTCGCACATCCCGGTGCAGCTCGCCGCCTCGGGCGAGCGCGCGGTGATGGCCGGCGACAATTCCGGCGAGCCGCGCCTGCTCTATCTGCCGCTCAACGCCGCGGTCAAGTCCGGCGACCGCATCGTCACCGCCGGCGCCGGCGGCGTCTTCCCGCCGGGCCTGCCGGTGGGCGTCGTCGCCTCGGTCGAGGGCGGCCTGGTGCGGGTCGAGCCCTTCGCCGAGCTGTCGCGCCTCGACTATGTCCGCATCGTCGATTTCGGCCTCGGCGGCGTGCTGCCGCAGAGCGCCATGCCGCTGCCCAAGCCGAGACGGGGCGCCCGGGTCCTCGATCCCGACGCGTCGCCCTGAGGCCCGGCCATGCGCATGGCGTTGTTCCACCGCGAGGCCGGCGGCGGCTATCCGCAGAAGCTCGTCCCCTTCCTCTCCACGCTGCTCCTGGTCTTCGCCTCGGTGGTGCCGCTGCACATCCCGGGCTTCGCCGTGGTGGCGCCGGCCTTCGGGCTGATGGCGGTCTATCACTGGACGATCTACCGGCCGGACCTGCTGCCGCCGGTCGCGGTCTTCGTCGCCGGGCTGCTGCTCGACCTGTTGAACGGCACGCCCTATGTCGGCACCTCGGCGCTGTCGCTGCTGCTGACGCGCTCGGTGCTGATGGGCCAGCGCCGCTTCTTCGTCAACCGGCTGTTCCCGGTGCTGTGGGCGGGGTTCCTGGTGACCACCGCCGCCGTCGTCGCCTTCGAATGGGCGCTGGTCAGCCTGCTGCACGGCGCGCTCCTCGGTGCCCGGCCGGTGGTGTTCGAGGCGCTGCTGACGGTGGCGACCTTCCCGCTCGCCAGCTACCTGCTGGCCCGCGCCCAGCGCGCCTTCGTGACGCGGGTGTGAGCGGGCGATGAAGCGCGAATCCAACCGCAGCAAGCTCCTGACCCGCCGCGCGCTTTTCGTCGGCGGCGCGCAGGTGGCGCTGCTGGCGACCTTGGCCGGGCGCATGTACTACCTGCAGGTGATGCAGGAAGACCGCTATAACATGCTGGCCGACGAGAACCGCATCAACATCCGGCTGCTGGCGCCGCCGCGCGGCCGCATCGAGGACCGCTTCGGCGTGGCGCTCGCCGACAACGCCCCCACCTACCGCGTGCAGATCGTCGCCGAGCAGGCCGGCGACATCCCCTCGACCCTCGACGCCGTCGGCACGCTGATCCCGGTGAGCGACGCCGACCGCCACCGCGTGCTGCGCGACATCCGCCGCAAGCACAGCTTCGTGCCGGTGATGATCCGCGAGAATCTGAGCTGGGAGGAGATGGCGCGAATCGAGGTCAACACCCTGGAGCTGCCAGGCGTGTCGATCGAGCAGGGGCTGACGCGGCACTATCCCTTCGCCGACAACGCCTCGCACGTGCTGGGCTATGTCGCCGCCGTCTCCGACAAGGAGCTCACCGGCGACGACCCGCTGCTGGAGCTGCCGGATTTCCGCATCGGCAAGAGCGGCGTCGAGAAGCAGGACGATCTCGAGCTGCGCGGCAGCGCCGGCACCATGCAGGTCGAGGTCAACGCCTATGGCCGCGTCGTGCGCGAGCTGGCGCGCGAGAACGGCATCCCCGGGCAGGACGTGGTGCTGAGCCTCGACGCGGCGCTGCAGGATCTCGCCGCCAAGCGCTGCACCGACGAGCTCAGCGGCTCCTGCGTGCTGCTCGACGCCTGGACCGGCGAGGTGCTGGCGCTCGCCTCGAGCCCGGGCTTCGACCCCGCCGCCTTCTCCTCGGGCCTGACCCAGGCGATGTGGCACAAGCTGGTCACCGACCCCCTGGACCCGCTCATCAACAAGGCGATCGCCGGCGTCTATGCGCCGGGCTCGACCTTCAAGCCGCTGGTCGCCATGACCGCGCTCGAGGCGGGCGCGATCACGCCCGAGACCACCTTCTTCTGCCCGGGCTATTACCGGCTCGGCAACACCGTGTTCCATTGCTGGAAGCATGGCGGCCACGGCACGCTGGCGGTGCGCGAGGCGATCAAGCAGTCCTGCGACGTCTTCTTCTACAACGTCGCCGATCTCCTCGGCATCGACCGCATCGCCGCCATGGCGCAAAATTTCGGCCTCGGCGCGCCGCTCGGCATCGACATTCCCGGCGAGAAGTCCGGCCTCATCCCGACCCGCGCCTGGAAGCGCGCCACCACCGGCGTCGCCTGGCAGCGCGGCGACACGGTGAGCTGCGGCATCGGCCAGAGCTACGTCTCGGTGACGCCGCTGCA
>JASHTP010000408.1 GCA_030040495.1 Alphaproteobacteria bacterium | reverse complement strand
GAGCTCGCCGAGAAGCTCGCCATGCCGCTCGAGAAGGTGCGCAAGGTGCTGAAGATCGCCAAGGAGCCGATCAGCCTCGAGACGCCGATCGGCGACGAGGAGGATTCGCATCTCGGCGACTTCATCGAGGACAAGAACGCGGTACTGCCCTTGGACGCCGCGATCCAGGCCAATCTGCGCGAGACCACGACGCGCGTGCTCGCCTCGCTGACGCCGCGCGAGGAGCGCGTGCTGCGCATGCGCTTCGGCATCGGCATGAACACCGACCACACCCTCGAGGAGGTCGGCCAGCAATTCTCGGTGACGCGCGAGCGCATCCGCCAGATCGAGGCCAAGGCGCTGCGCAAGCTCAAGCACCCGAGCCGCTCGCGCAAGCTCAGAAGCTTCCTCGATACCTAAGCCGGGAATCAGGAGCCAGCTATCAGGGATCAGAAGGGCCGCGTTGACACCGGCCCCCCGATCCCCGATACCTGATTCCTGTCCTCTGAATCGGGCCTGTAGTTCAGCTGGTTAGAACGCGCCGCTCATAACGGTGTTGTCGCAGGTTCGAGTCCTGCCGGGCCCACCAACCCTTTCAATGACTTGCGGAATCGCCCCGTCTTCTTCAGGCGGGGTTGGGCACGCAATGGGCACGCAAACTTCCGTTTCGGTATTCCGATAGAGTGGTATTTGCGCCTTCAACTCTTGCCGAATAACGCTCACCGTGCCGCTGGATACACCACTCAGGCGAACGACCTCGGCATGCGGTACGCCCGACAAGATCAGGAAGCGAGCCCGCCAGACGCCCTCCGCCGTCGATGACGAGTATGACCAATCGAACGCTCCGCAGCGGCAGCTTATGAGATAGGGACGGGATCGTCGCCTTCGCCACGCATATCTTACGCGCCGGTTTAGCTCAATTGGGTCCGGTCTAGACGAACCGGTAATCGGCTTGTGGATAGTTGTCGCCGCGGGTCATCGACGGTGGTCGCGTGCCGATCGTGGTAGGGCGGCTCGAACTCCGGCGACAGCAGTTCGAGAGGGGACGGTGCTTGCGCTCGTTGGCATCCAAACTTGCGCGGATTCGACGTACCGACCACCACGGAGCGTCCGCGCGGCATCCAGGGCGCGCCTACCGTATCGTATGACCGCGGGACGACACGTCGGGAAGACGCCGGTCGGGCTGTTGCAGTTCCGCTCTCGGCCTACGAGTCCTGGGCGAGCCGCCTTCGCAGCGCCGCATGCAGTCATCGTCAATCGGGATTCGGCTTCAGCGCAGCCGCGTTGCCGGTTCTGCATCGATGTCGGCGACGATTTCGGTGACCAGACGGTCCATGCTCCGGATATCATCACCCTCGACGTGCGAATCACCGAACCGGGCGATGACGAGATTCCTTGATGGGACGATCACGACATATTGACCCATGAAACCGCGCGCGAAGAAGGCATCGCGCGGCGCGTGCGGCATGCCCCAGGGTACGCCCCATCCTGGAACGTTTCCCTCCGCCAGGTTGGTCCAGAAGCCCGCGCCGTAGCCGGTATCGAGCGTCGGCGATGAGGAATAGCGCACCCAGCCTTTGGGCAGGATGCGCCGGCCGCCGACCTCGCCGTCTTGGAGATAGAGCAGGCCGAAGCGCGCCCAGTCGCGCGCCGACGCCAACATCGAGATCGAGCCCACCGGTGTGCCGGTGGCATCGAACTCGATGGTGATGTGGCGCATGCCCAACGGCTCGAACAGCTCGCTTCGAGCGAAGCGCAGCACGTCGGCGGCATCGCCCCCGACCGCGTCGCGGATGACGCGCGACAGGAGAATGTAGTTGCCGTCGGTATAAGCCCAGGCGCTGCCCGGTTTCGAGCGGAGACCGACGGCCTGGGCGAAGCCCGCCATGTCGCGCTCGATGAATTGCATGCGGGTCGAGGGATCGAAGCCGCTGTTGGTCTCGGCGAGATCGATGCCGCTCGTCTGTCGCAGCAGCTGATCTATGGTGATGGCGTGGCGCGGATCAAGCGGATCGCGCCACGCTGGCAACGGCGCTGGCTGATTGAGCGACAGCCGGCCCTCGCGGATGAGGATGCCGATCAGCGCACTGGTGATGGATTTGGCGGCGGAAAAGCTCAGGAGTGGCGTCTCCACCCCGTAGCCGGGGGCATAGCGCTCGGCGATCACGCGCCCGTCATGCACGACGACCACCGCCTTGACCCAGTGATAGGGCGAGTGATCCGGCTCGGCGAAGGCATGCTCGAGCGCCAGCCGCAATCGCTCGTCGCGGGGCTCCACCACCGCGGGCCCGGCGATCTCCGGCAGCAGGGGTGGGGCGGCTTCGTCCACTCCGATCTCTTGCGGCGTGGGTGCGTCCACCGGCCCACTGCCCCGCACGAGGAGACAGCCCAGGCCGTCGCGGTAGACCGCCCGGCTCTCGAACATCCCGGCGACGGTGGTCGTCACCTGCCGACGAGTCCGGTCTACGTCGTAGTGTAGCAGCCAGTCGAAGAGGCCGACGCCCGGCAGCGGTTCGACGCGCTCGGCATAGATCCGTGCCGGGTCGAGACCGGACACGAAGGTCTCGGAGCAGATGAGATGGCTTGTGAGCCCCGAGGTGACCCGAATCGGGCGATCGACCCGAACCGACGCGCACGCGGCAAGCAGGAGCGCGACACAGGCGGCGGATATGACGGATCGGCGCATGAGGTTCCTCTTCGTGACGCTTCGAGACGCGCCCGAATAGGCCAACCTTGGCTCACTCTTCCCGCTTCATTCGGAAACGAGCAAGTCGATTTCGAAAATGGCGAGGTCGGCCGCGCCGGCATCCGGACGGAGACAGTTGGACGAGGGAGGACCTGCGCCGCCCCGCAATCGGCGGGGAATCAACGCTGCTCTCGATGAGCGGCATCGACACTCGCAGGGCCTGTGAGGACATTCATGCACTTTACCCCTCGCGCCGGTGACCCTAACTCGCTGTCCCGCGTCAAGACACCCTCCTTTCTCCGTAGACGAATGAATGATTGGGGGGCCGGGCGCTCAGTCGAGCCCGGCGTGGATCAGGCTCGCCTCGCCACGTTGAAGCGCCGCGCGAATGGTCGCGCCAAGGGTCGCAGACATGGTTACCTTGGTCGAACTGACGCCCGTGCTCGCGGCCAGCGCGCCGAAATCCAGCGGCGGGTCGAGGTCCATGGGAAGGGATCGCCCCGCAGCGGCTTTGGTCAGACCCTGCACGCGGGCTTGCTCCTTCAGCAACCCGTATTCGCGGTTGTCGAGCACCACGAATACGACCGGGACGCTCTCGCGCCTGGCGCTCCAGAGGGCTTGCGGCGCGTACGTGGCGCCGCCGTCGCCCACCATTTCCCTTTCGGGGAGCCGCTCGCCTCGCGCCGCCCACCGAGGGCGACCGGTCCCGATTCGCGTTGCCGCCGAGGCGACCCCTCCCCCACGACGCGACGTTTATATTACCGACACGGTAGGCACAAAAATCTGTAATCGCCGCCCTCCATGATGGCGCGGGGGCCTGCAGCGATCGCATGCAGCCGTTGGCGCAATCTTCCGGGATCATCAGGGGGGAAAATGAAAGCAAATCGCCGGGCGGCAGCCCTGCTTGCGGGGGCACTGCTGTCGCTTGTTTCCCTGGCTGGAGCGGCCGTCGCGGCCGGAGCGGCCGATTATCAGACAACCACGCCGATCAAGCATGTGATCGTCATTTTCCAGGAAAACAATTCGTTCGACCATTACTTCGGGACCTACCCCTACGCGACGAATCCGCCGGGGGAGCCGCCGTTCCATGCCTTTGACGGCACGCCGGCGGTAAACGGCATCACGGGGCCGCTGCTCACCAACAATCCGAACGTGGTCAGCCACGACGCAAACAACGATCCCGTCGAACCTCACCTGTTCAACCCCTACCGTCTCGACCGCAGCATGGCGGTCACCTGCGATAACGACAACGCGTATGACGCCGAGCAGGAGGCCTACGACCGCGGCCTCGCGGACCAGTTCCAGGCGACGAATGCCACGATCAACCCGAACCCGACGCCAGCCGCTCCGCCGACGCTCGCTCTGCCGCCTTGCCCGCCCGGCCTCAACATGGGGTATTACGACGGCAACACGGTAACGGCGCTGTGGAACTATGCACAGCACTTCGCCATGAGCGACAGTTTCTTCGACACCGAATTCGGCACCACGGTGATGGGCCATCTGAATCTCATCTCCGGCCAGACCCACCAGACGAATACGGTGACGGTCAAGGGCAAGGTCGCGAACGGATCGGTCATCGCCAACATCGACCCCGACCCGTCCCTCGACGACTGTGCCACGGGCAGTACGATCAAGATGAGCGGACACAATGTCGGAGATCTGCTCAGCGCCAAGGGCGTCACCTGGGGCTGGTTCTACGGCGACTTCGATCCGGCGACGCCGGCGGTCACCACCGGCGCGACGACCAGCCCGGCCGTCTGCACGCTCGATTACGACGCGCATTACGATCCCTTCAACTACTACCCGCAGACGGCGAACCCCCATCATCTGCCGCCGACCTCGATCGCCGCGGTGGGACGCGACGGTGACCAAGCCAATCACCAATACAGCCTTGCCACCTTCTGGCGCGCGGTTGCCGCGCACAATCTGCCGGCGGTGAGCTTTCTCAAAGCGCCGGTGCTGCAAAATGGCCATCCGGCGAAATCGGATCCGCTTGACGAGCAGACCTTCCTCGTCGAGACCATCAACCAGCTCCAGGCGCTGCCGGAATGGGCGCAGATGGCGATCATCATTACGTGGGACGATTCCGACGGCTGGTACGATCACGTCGTGCCGCCAATCGTCAATGAATCGAATGATCCGAGCCTCGACCATTTTTGCGCCGAGCAGACTGCCTTGACGTCGCCCTTCGTCACCACCCCATCCCCGTTTCCGGCTACTGCTTGGAATGACCGCTGCGGCTATGGGCAGCGCCTGCCGATGCTGGTGATCTCGCCCTTCGCGAAGGGCAACTACGTCGACCATGCCGTCACCGACACGACCTCGATCTTGCGCTTCATCGAGGACAATTGGGACACGGGCCGCATCGACTCCCTCGACCATCCGAATGGGACTTCCGCGGGCGATCCGCCGGCGGGCCAAGCCTCCTTCGACAGTCTCGCCGGCCCGATCACGGGCATGTTCGATTTCGACCACCCGCCCGATCTGCATCCGGTCTTTCTCGATCCGCAGACGGGCGAGGTCCAGAACGAGCGGCAGCGCTTTCATTGAGAGCGGAGGAGCGTCATCGGCACGAATGCCAACCGCGCCCTGGAGGAGTCGGCCGGCGATGCTTGGTGACGCGCGAGTGCATCCGTCGGATCGAGGCCAATGCGTTGCGCAGGATTAAGCGCCCGGGCCGCTCACGCAAGCTCTGCAGCTTCCTCGATACGTAATCCAGGGATCAGAGGTCAGCTGTCGG
>JASHTP010000407.1 GCA_030040495.1 Alphaproteobacteria bacterium | reverse complement strand
CCGCGAGCGAGGTGCGGTGGCGCGTGTCGACCTCGACGGTGACGCTCATGCCGGCGCGTAGTGCCGCCACGTCCTCGCCCGGCACGATGTGCAGCCGCACCGGCAGGCGCTGCACGATCTTGACCCAGTTGCCGGTGGCGTTCTGCGGCGGCAGCACCGAGAATTCCGAGCCGGTGCCGGCGCCGATGCTGGTCACGGTGGCGTGCCAGACGCGGTCGGGATAGGTGTCGACGCCGACCGTCGCCGCGTCGCCGGGCTTCACATGGGTGAGCTCGGTCTCCTTGAGGTTGGCCTCGATATAGAGCGAGCCGCTCTCGACCAGGCTGCACATCGACTGGCCGACGGTGACGTACTGGCCGGGGCGCGGATCGACATTGGCGACGACGCCGTCGGCCGGCGCCAGGATGCGCGTGTGGCGCAGATCGAGCGCGGCCTGGTCGCGCGCCGCCATCGCCTGCTGCACGCGCGGATGGCGCTCGACCGGGAGGTCCGGGTCGCCGCCGAGATTGGCCAGCGCCTGGGCCAGATCCTGCTGCATCGCCGCGACCTGCTGGCGCGCCACCTCGGCGCTGCGCTGCGCCTCGTCGACCTTGGATTCCGACGCCAGATTCTGCTGCGCGAGCCGGCGCTGCCGCTCGAACTCGCGCTGGAGGTAGTCGGCCGAGAGCTGTGCTGCGCGGAGGTTCGCCGCCTTCTGCTGATAGGCCGCGTGCATCGCCGCGACCTCGTCGCGCGCGGCGGCGAGCGCGCCCTCGGCGCGCGTCAGCGCGATGCGATAAGGCTCGTCGTCGAGGGCGAAGAGCAGCTCGCCCTTCCGCACCTCCTGGTTCTCGTCGACCGCCGCCGCGGTGACGCGGCCGGCGACGTCGCTGCTGATCTGCACCTTGTCGTAGCGGACGTAGGAATCGTCGGTCGAGACGTAGCGCCCGCCGGTGACGTAGAAATAGCCCGCCCCGGCGACCAGCACGAGCGGGCCCAGCGCCAGCAGCGCCGGGCGGAGCCCGCGCCTGACCCTGGCGCGGCGCGCGCTTCTCCCATTGTCCCTAGGCATGGTCGGCCGCCTTGCCGTTGCCGGCCTCGCCGTCGCGCGCTGCCACGCCGCGCTCGGAGAGGTTGGCGCGCACCTGGAGCAGGCGCTCGATCAGCAGCTCGCGCTCGCCGTCGCCGAGCCCCGCCAGCGCCTCGTTGCGCGTCACCTCGGCAAGCGCGCGCATGCGCTCCATCATCGGCGCGACCTTCTCCGTCATGTAGAGCAGCCGCGCGCGGCGGTCGTGGCGGTCGGGCCGGCGCTCGACCCAGCCGGCCTCCTCCATGCGGTCGACGAGCCGGCCGAGGGTGATGTTCTCGATCTCGAGGATCTCGGCGAGCCCGCTCTGGTTGATGCCTTCATGGCGCGAGAGATGGGCGAGCACCTGCCATTGCGAGCGGCTCAATCCCAGCACGCGGGCGCGCTGGTCGAAGCGCTTGCGCATCAGCCGCGCGATGTCGTGCAGCAGGAAGCCGAAGCTGCGCTCGGGGTCGTAGGTCATGGCGGCATGATGATAAGCCTGCTTTAGTTAAGCAAGCTTGTAGTCCCCCTGTTGCCGCGCGGGGGCGGGCGGCCTAAGACCGGGCGGCCGGAGGGGTGACGCCGCGGTGACGAGTATCTGGCCGACCATAGGGGTGCCGCTCGCGGTCCTGCTGGCCACGCTGGCCGCGACCGGGCGCGTGCGCGCCTGGCTCGAGCGCCGCGCCATCCTCGACCGGCCGGTCGAGCGTTCGGCGCACCAGGTGCCGGTCCCGCGCGGCGGCGGGCTCGCGCTGATGCCGGTGCTGCTCGCCGCCTGGCTCGCCCTGGCGCTGGCGGGACGGGCGCCTTCCGGCGCCGCGCCGGTGGCGGCGCTCGCCGCCGCGCTGGCACTCATTTCCTGGCGCGACGATCTCCGCGGCCTGCCGGCCGGGCTGCGGCTCGCCTGCCATGTCGCCGCCGTCTTTGCCGGCCTCGCCTTCCTGCCGCCGGGCGCGGTCTTCCAGGGGCTGCTGCCGCCGCTCCTCGACCGCGCCGCCACCGCCCTGCTCTGGGTATGGTTCGTCAACCTCTTCAATTTCATGGACGGGATCGACGGCATCACCGGCATCGAGACCGCCGCGCTCGGCGTCGGCATTCCGCTCGCCGCCGCGCTCGCCGGGCGCGCCGATGACGGCAGCGCCGCGCTGGCGCTCTCGGCCGCCGCCGCCGCCCTCGCCTTCCTGCGCTGGAACTGGCATCCGGCGACGCTCTTCCTCGGCGATGTCGGCAGCGTGCCGCTCGGCTATCTCATGGGCTATCTGCTCCTCGCGCTTGCGGCGCGCGGCCTCTGGGCGCCGGCGCTGATCCTGCCGCTCTATTATCTCGCCGACGCCAGCCTGACGCTCGCGCGCCGGATGCTGCGCCGCGAGCGCTTCTGGGAGGCGCATCGCAGCCATTTCTATCAGCGCGCCGTCGCCGCCGACGACGACCACGCCGCCGTGGCGCGCCTGGTGCTGGCGGGCGACGCGGCGCTCCTCCTCTGCGCGCTGCTGTCGCTGGCGCATCCGCTGCCGGCGCTCCTCCTCGCCTGCGCCATCGTCGCGGCGATGCTGGCGCTGATGCAGCGCCGCGCGCGGCGGGCGGCGTAGCGCTGGGCGCCCGCGGGCTCGGGCTGCTATGGTTAGGAGGACGAGGTGGAGACCATGATGCATCGGCCGCGCAGACCCAGCCCGATCGGCTCGATCGCCGCGCCCGAGATCGGGCCACGTTTTTTCCGCGACGGGCTGCTGGCCGCGCTTCTCTTCCTTGCCGCTGCGGCGCCGGTCATGGCCGCGCCGCTCCAGCTGCCGGCGGTGGTCGAGCCCGCCAGCGAGGAGCATCACCTCGGCAAGGTGATCTTCCTCGAGCTGGTGACGCCGGACCTCGCCGCCACCAAGCGATTCTACGGCGAACTCTTCGGCTGGACGTTTCGCGACATCGAGGCCGGCACGACGCAGTACGCCGAGGCCTTGCTCGACGGTCGCCCGGTGGCGGGGCTGGTTCACCGCGCCCTGCCGGCGAGCGAGCATCGGCAGCCGGCCTGGCTGAGCTTTTTCGCCGTGAGCGATGTCGACGCGGCGGAAAAGCTCGCGGTGCAACAGGGCGCGAAGGTGCTGTTCGCGCCGCACAGCTTCCCCGACCGCGGCCGCGAAGCCGTCTTTGCCGATCCGCAAGGGGCGGTCTTCGCCGTCCTCGCTTCCAGCAGCGGCGATCCGCCCGACTTCCTGGCCGCGCCCGGCGAATGGATCTGGAGCTCGCTGATCACCCGGGACGCGGACGCCGCTGCGGCTTTCTACAAGACGCTGTTCGGCTACGACATCTTCCCGCTGCCCGCCAGCGCCGGCGCCCGGCATCTCCTGCTCGCCTCCCGCAATTACGCGCGCGCGAGCGTGAACACGCTGCCGGCGAACACGCCCGATGCCTATCCCTACTGGCTCAATTACGTGCGCGTCGAAGACACCGCCAAGATGACGGCGAAGGTGGTGGCGCTCGGCGGCCGCGTGTTGGTCGAGCCCTGGGTCGATCGCCATGGCGGCAGGGTCGCGGTGGTCGCCGATCCCGTGGGCGCGCCCTTCGGACTGCTCGAATGGCCGGAGACCGAGAGCAAAAAGGTGCCGGAGTGACGATCCTGCTCTCGCGCGGAGCGGCAGCCGCCTTTGCGATCGGGCTCATCGCGATCCTCGCGTCCGGCTGCGTCGTCCCCGAGGGCGGCTACGGCTATGCCGGCTACGGGATCGATTACTATGAGCCCTATGGCGTCCCGTATGGCGGCTGGGGCCCCGGCTACCGGGTGGCGCCCTATCGCGGCGGCGAGCATCACGCGATGCCGTCGATTCCGTCGGGTTCGCGCGGCGGCGGCGGCGCCCACGGCGGCGGCGGACATCGCTGATCCCCGCCGCCGACGGCGCTCCGGTCGGGCTGCGCTCTAGCCGCGCAGCACCAGCTTCTGCACGCGCCAGTTCAGCAGCTCCGCGACATAAAGCACGTTCTCCGCCGGGCAGGCCATTTCGTGGATCCAGCCGAATTGCTTCAGCTGCTTGCCGGACTGGCCGAGCACGCCGAGGAGCTTGCCCTCGAGCGTCAGCTTGTAGATGCGGCCGGGATAGGCGTCGGCGCTGTAGAGCACCTGGTTCGGCCCCGGCGAGATGCAGATCGCCCAGGGCGAGCCGGGCGCGAAGGTGCCGGCGGCGATCGCCGCCTCGTCCGGCACGTTGCCGATCGCCGGCCGCGCGCCGGGTGGCACCGGCACGTCGATGGTGAACTGGCGTTGGAAATTGCCCTCGCCATCGGACACCTGGATGCGCCGGTTGCTGCGGTCGGCGACATAGACCAGGCCCTTGGCGTCGAGCGCGATGCTGTGCGGGGTGTGGA
>JASHTP010000406.1 GCA_030040495.1 Alphaproteobacteria bacterium | reverse complement strand
GGGCGCGCCCCCGCCGCCGCCGCCGCAGTGACGGCGAGACGGCTGCGGTCCTTTCCCTCGGCTTGCATTCGGCGCCGGGCCTGACCATGCTCTGGACCCGGTAGAAGAGCGGGGCGGCGCGTCCCCGCCCAGCCGTCCGAGGGAAAAGGGATGCCCGCAACGCCGATCCGCGTCGGTCTCTTCGTCACCTGCCTCGTCGATCTCTTTCGCCCGAGCGTCGGCTTCGCCGCGGTGAAGCTGCTGGAGGGTGCCGGCTGCACCGTCGAGGTGCCGCCGGCGCAGACCTGCTGCGGCCAGCCCGCCTATAATTCCGGCGACAAGGCGGACGCCAGGGCGATCGCCCGCCAGGTGATCGACGCGTTCGAGAGCTTCGATTATGTCGTCGTGCCCTCGGGCTCCTGCGGCGGCATGATCAAGCAGCATTATCTCGAGCTCTTCGCCGACGAGCCGGCAACCTTTCAGCGGGCGCAGCATTTGGCGAAGCGCACCTACGAGCTGGTCTCGTTCCTCGCCGACATCCTCAAGCTCGAGCGCGTCGACGCCAGCTATGACGGCGTCGCCACATACCACGATTCCTGCTCGGGCCTGCGCGAGCTCGGCGTCAAGGAGCAGCCGCGCAAGCTGCTCGCCAGCGTCGCCGGGCTGCGCCTCGCGGAGCTGCCCGGCGCCGAGACCTGCTGCGGCTTCGGCGGCACCTTCTGCATCAAATATCCGGAGATCTCCGACCGGATGGTCGCCGACAAGGCGGCCGACATCGTCCAGACCGGCGCCGACACCCTGCTCGCCGGCGACCTCGGCTGCCTGCTCAACATGGCGGGCAAGCTCGCCCGGCTCGGCAAGGAGGTGCGCGTCCGCCACGTCGCCGAGGTGCTCGCCGGCACCGCCGCCGAGACGCCGCCGATCGGCGCCGCGCCGGAGCGACGCTGATGCAGCCGACGAGCCACGCCTTCAAGGAGAACGCGCACCAGGCGCTCGCCAACGCCAATCTGCAGAAGGCGCTGGCCTTGATGCGCAGCGGCTTTCCCGCCCGCCGCGCCGCCGCGGTGGCGCGCCTGCCCGAGTTCGACGCGCTGCGCGATCAGGGCAAGGCGATCAAGGATCACGTGCTCGAGCATCTCGACTATTACCTCGAGACCTTCGAGAAGAACGTCGCCGCGCAGGGCGGGCAGGTGCATTGGTGCCGCACGCCGCAGGAGGCGCGCGAGACCGTGCTGGCGATCTGCCGCCGCCTCGACGCCAGGACGGTGACCAAGGGCAAGACCATGATCGCCGAGGAGATCGCGCTCAACGACTATCTCGAGCAGAACGGCGTCGTCCCGGTCGAGACCGATCTCGGCGAGTACATCATCCAGATCCGCAAGGAGTATCCAAGCCACATCATCGCCCCCGCCATCCATCTGGTGAAGGAGCAGATCGCCGACAGCTTCCGCGCGACGCACAAGGAGCTCGATCCCGCGCGCGCGCTCGACGAGGCGCCGACCCTGGTGGCCGAGGCGCGCGGCGTGCTGCGGCAGAAATTCCTCGCCGCCGATGTCGGCATCACCGGCGCCAATTTCTGCGTCGCCGAGACCGGCTCGACCGTCATCGTCACCAACGAGGGCAATGGCGACCTGACGCAGACGCTCACCAAGGCGCACATCGTGCTGGCGAGCCTGGAGAAGGTGGTGCCGACGCTCGAGGACGTCTCGACCATCCTGCGGCTGCTGGCGCGCTCGGCGACGGGACAGGAATTCTCGACCTACACCACCTTCTCGACCGGGCCGCGACGGGCGGCGGACACCGACGGGCCCGGCGAGTTCCACGTCGTCTTCCTCGACAATGGCCGCAGCGCCATGCTCGGCACCGAGTTCCAGGACATGCTGCGCTGCATCCGCTGCGGCGCCTGCATGAACCATTGCCCGGTCTACGCGACGGTGGGCGGGCACGCCTATGGCTGGGTCTATCCGGGGCCGATGGGCGCGGTGCTGACCCCGACCCTGGTCGGCGTCGACGAGGCCGGGCACCTGCCCAACGCCTCGACCTTCTGCGGCCGCTGCGAGAGCATCTGCCCGATGAAGATCCCGCTGCCCGGGATGATGCGTCATTGGCGCGAGCGCGAGTTCGAGAAGCGCCTGTCGCCGGCGCCCTACCGCTACGGCCTCAAGCTCTGGGCGTTCGTCGCCCGCCGCCCGCCGCTCTACCGCGCCGCCACCTCGGTCGCGACGCGGCTGCTGGGCTGGCTCGGCCGGCCGCACGGCCGCTTCCGCTCGCTGCCGCTAGCCCAGGGCTGGACGCAAGGCCGTGACCTGCCGGCGCCGGAAGGGCGCAGCTTCATGAGTCTCTGGGCCGAGCGGCGGAAATCCGGCGGCGCGGCATGAGCGAGGCGCGCGACCAGATCCTGGGCGCGATCCGCCGCTCGCTGAAGCGCGGTCCGCTCGACGGCGCCGCCCGCGCCGGGCTCGATGAGCGCCTCGCCGCGCACCCGCCCAACCTCGTCCCGGCGCGCGCCGCCGCGCTGCCGCACGCGGCGCAGATCGACCTGTTCCTGCGCATGGCGGAAGAGGTGCAGACCACGCTGGCGCGCGTCGCGCGCGCCGAGGAAGTGCCGGCGGCGGTCGCCGACTATCTCTCGCAGCGCAACCTCCCCTCGCGCCTCGTCATGACGCCGGACCCGCAGCTCCAGGACATTCCCTGGGGCGAGCGGCCGATGCTCGAGATCCGCCGCGGCCGCGCCGAGGATGCCGACCAGGTGGGCGTGACCGCCTGCTTCGCCGGCATCGCCGAGACCGGCACCTTGATGCTGATCTCGGGGCCGGAAAGCCCGACGCGCAACAACTTCCTGCCCGACACGCACATCGTCGTCATGCGCGGCCGGCAGGTGGTGGCGAGCTACGAGGAAGGCTGGAGCCGGCTGCGCGCGGCGCGGCAGGCGGCAGGCGGCGCGGCGATGCCGCGCACCGTCAACTTCATCACCGGACCGTCGCGCACCGGCGACATCGAGCAGCGCATCGAGCTCGGCGCGCACGGACCGCGGCGGCTGCACATCGTGCTCATCGATGACGAGGCGGCATCCTAGCCGCGAGGAGCGCGCG